>NZ_JASOLS010000013.1:0-78229 GCF_030215295.1 Corynebacterium sp. UMB6689
GGCATGGTGGTAGATTACCTTTCTTCCCAACCCAACCGGGCTGGATATCAGGTGTCTACCTAACAGGGGTCAGGTCCCCATTAAAACCCCAGCTTTACAATTAGTTACGACAATGGCATCGTTCAAATCACTTTCCGCCGGCTGTAGGCTAATGCTTATGCAAATTAATTGGTTCCTTAGTGGGCCATGTAGCCGGGTTGACATGAATCTCCAGTAGACGGCCATCCACCAAATTAATGGCGTCTATAAATGTTTGGTTAGATTCCCTTTCCGCCTTATCCACACCAAGTAATACCTCAAATACGCCGTGAGAGTTGAATGGAATGAATGATTCTCCATAAAAATCACGCTCCAGCATTGAGGGCCCATACCATGCTGCCATCCGATGCTCCCAATAAAACTGGGTCACCCCGGGAAGAAAATCTGGAGTAAACCCGCCTATATCGTCGAGCCATTGAGCGAAGATTTTCTCAACTGTGCTCAAATAACGGTTCATTCCTACGGTGGCTTCGATTTCCCGCTTTGTTCTCCTAGGGAAGCGCTTCACATACATCTTAGCCAAAGTGGATGGGTCATTTCCGTCTGTTAGCCCTTGAGCTTCGATGTCTGTATAGTGCCCACGCCCAAGCTCCATAAGATTCCCGCTCACAATAGCGGTCTCAGGATCTTTGAAATGTTCGGTCATCCCTGCGACCCACTTTTTATGATGTGACCCATAGTTGACCACTTCTAAACGTTGGGAAAGCACTGGGCTAGCCTTCTTAACAGGCGGTACGGAGTGTTCAACCCCCACTAGCTCTGCCAGCTCTTTCGCAACAAGTCGATCGACCTTAGTATCACTACTCTTCTCGCCGTAGGTAAAAGTTTCAAAGTCTATACCGGCTTTTACAGCAGTTGCCAGAATGAGACGGGAATCGAACCCAGCAGTCATTGCGATAGCAATCGGCCGCTCCTTAGCAAGCCTAGTAAGAGCGTTAGCCCCCGACGAAATTGTAATTTCGGCGGCTTGTGAAGGAGATACTTCCACCATTTTTTTCGTAGGCCAATAGCGGAATATCTGGTTCTCTTTAACCTTGTAACCAAGATTCGCGGTAAGAATTTTCGTTCGCGAATAAGGCGTTTTGTTCCCAGGAAAGCCTAACCTTGCGGGAAAATCAGATCGGTCAGCGTTACCGCCAAGGATGTACTCGACCAAAGCAGCGTGAGACGCCACAACGCCACCATTTTCCGCGTAAAAAACTGAACGCGTCGCTGTCGCGTCAGCTACAACTGACAAACTCACGGCGTCCCCATAAAATACAGCGTAGCGTCCTGCAAGCCACTTCAACTTATCAAAAAATTCCTCTTCTCCAAGCGATAGCGCAGAAAGCAGCTCGGAGCTGGGAACCCCTTGAACATCATTTTGAAAGACAGCCTCTCCTAAAACCACGACAAATGTACCCCGATACGCCGCCGCATCAATCTTGACCCATGGATCGACCCACAGGTTTTCAATCACAGGAGCTTTAACAAACCCCAACGGCGGACAAAAAGAATGCTCTGCATATGCAAAGCCACGTGGAAAATTGCTTTTAAAGGCTACCATCACAAATACCTAACTCGGGGTTTCGAACAACCGGATTAATTCACTCTAAATGAGTGGAAGCAAGATGTAAGCTATCTAAACGAGCTACGTCTAGACCAAGAATCCCACTTCCACAGTCGTCGGGAAATAGACTCACTCTATTAATGCTTACGTCCTATCTGCACCAAAGACACCACATTCGTAGCAATCAAAATATTCAGTAAATTTTTTGCCTCGCAGCAAGTCCAAGTAAAGACGTGCCTCCGCGTCATAATACAACTTGCCCAGCTCCTTATCCGCCTCATCAAAAAGCTGACCTGCATATGTCCCGCCCGGATGTGGTGTTATCTCCCCCAGAAAAACTCGGTTGTCCGCCGCAAGAAAATCAATCCTCAAGAACGGCACAGGACTGGCAAGCGAAATTTTTTCAGCATAATCCAATAGTATTTTTGGGAAACCAGCCGTCTCGAGGCGCTTGCGAGCTCCATTCATGCGGAATTCCCCGCCAGAAGGACGGTGGTAAAAATATTCATTACCGTCTTGAGTATACGGATCTCGTTTGATTTCTTGCACCACTCCGGGCTGACCGTAAAATGACCATACCTTGAAATCGTGTGCCAGGTTCCCATCGTCTGACGTAATTGCCTGCTCAAGTTTCCAAACTGGCAAGTCCTTAAGTCTCTCACTTCTTAGTTCAGTGATAGCTTCATCAACAGACGGGTAGCGCTGACGGGACGAGAAAGACACCAATCCCAGTCCTTCGTCAACATAAAACACTCCGTTCGCAGCTGAACCTTCTTCGGGCTTTAGAACGGTATTTGGGCGAAGCTCAATATTATCAATAGTCTCTTTTTCTTGAAATATCTCCGGCGACGGTACCCCAAGCGCCGCCGCAAAATGCCGATCAGAAGTTTTGGAATTCCCTCCAGGAGCTATCAATGCACCATTTTTCTTTATTGACTTCTTCCAGAGCCGTGTATGAGCAAGCGAAGATCGAAACGACACGCCAATATCGAAACGTTCTAAATCCATCGCAAACCGAGGCCGCACATCTTTATTACTCAGAGGCGAAAAAGCCATCGATAACAGCTTTTTTCGTTCGGAATCGTTTAGATCAGGTGACTGCTTAAGTGTGTTTATGCTTTTCCAAAGGTCACTTTTCGCCGCGTGAAGAGCCCTTACTTTACGCCGAATGCCTTTTTCTAAGTCCTCATACCCGTTGGATTCCATGAGACTACCCTTTCTCTTGACAGCGAATATAAAATGCTGAAACCGTAGCCGTTAGCGAGACATGGCCAGCGACAAACTTACCCGTCTAGAACGTACAAATCATAGAGATCTGAGCCCATATCTAGACATGTATCCGCAACTTCTTAAATGAATCGGTTTTTTAAAAGCCAGACACGCCTCTTTAATACACGACTGGCATCCTTCATCAAATTGATCAGGGAGGTGTGATTAAGATGCGTCCGAATCACAGCTTCCGATCGGGAAATCGGGAAATCTTCCAGATTGAATTGAATAGTAGGGAAGACAGAAACGTCTGCCACACTTGCCTCAGGCAACTGCCGATAGTTTCGATAACGTTTTCCAAGGTCGTCAGAAGGCTTATCCACTCCAGAATCTTGGCTCAAATGCATCGTGTGAACATATGATATCTGCCTAGCATCTAGGATCACTGGGTTCTTCTCGTCGGTTCTAGGATGGGCGATCGGCTTTGGTTGTAGCACTCTTCCGCGTGAATCAGTTTTACAGACCTTTAGCAACCCCAACGCTATCTTCGGACGATTCTCGATTCTCGGACCGAAGAATTCTCCATCAGAGTAAAATGCCTGAATTCCCTTTGCCAAAGAAACTACCATTCCAGCAAAATCGGACTTCAGATACTTTGAGCACTGTTCAAAATAGGTGGGCGCGAGGATATCGTCGTCATCTAATCGGTAAACCCCATAGACAACATTCTTGCCAAAAGCCTTGGCCCCATAATCAATTAGATTAAGGCCCTTCCGATTCGTCGAAGTCCGTAAATCGAGTTTGATCCAAGAATACCTCTCGGATGCTTCCTCTAGCATAGCTTTATATTTCGACGGTAGCTCATCGGAGTAGCTCACTACATGCACCAAATTTACCTCTTTTGCTGCTTGATCCAAGATCGGCAAAGAGATTTCAAAAAATATATGTGCACGCTGCCGAAGGCGATGCTCATCAAAAAGTGCTTCCCTATACGGGTCTCTTCCAGAGCCGTCATCCCTCTTCTGCCTTGTCATTCGCCAAGAGCTCGAATTTGGCTCATAGAGACTGAACCGAGTGTGACCTAAAAAATTGTAAGACACAGGCTTTCCTCATTCATTTCGATCAAAGCGAAGCAAGTATTTGCGTGATCTGCGAGCTGAATGCTTCTCGGCTAAAACGCTCCTTCAAAACCTGCGCGGCTACGCGTTGCTGTCCGGTATACAAATCCCAATCCTCGTAATACTTTCGAACCATGCCCTCAACTTCCTCGACTTCACAATAGAGCGCAGCCTTTCCGAATACTTGTTGGAACTGGCGGGGAAGTATTACTACCAAGTTTGCCGCTATTGCTTCGAGTATTGAGCGCCCAAAGGCTTCCACCGCTTGAGAATTCTGGAAAAACACATAGAAATCAAGAGAGTCCAAGAAATCATAGACTCCCATCGCGTCCCGTTCTAACACGGTCCAGTTATCCGGAAATTCTTGCGTTTTCAGCAGTCGAGAAGGGGTCTTCCCACCTCCCATGACTCGCACCTGGATATCGCCCGAAAGAGGGTACGCCAAGCGGATAAGTTCCTTGCTTTCCGGCCATTTCATACCATCATCTCGAGAATGACGCCCAATGACGGGCCCGTTCCCCCGCTTTTGACGAGGTATCGATGTGTGCCATTCATTTAGCTCAAGAATTCCAGGAAAATCAAAAGCCTCCAACTCACCCTTCGCCAAATATCCTTCGATAGCTTCCCGCACCTGGGGCCCTTGCGGTACCCAAGTAACCGATTTCGTGAAGCAAGCCTGTGCTTTTTCATGACAATCGCGGACTAAATACCTTATGTCAGACCCATCGAGTTCTGATGGAGCTTGGTTTGCTGTAATGAACATCCGCTTAATACGAAGCGCCGTTGGCCGGTCCGCCATGAACTGCAGAATCGGAGGATATCTAAGTATAAGAAGATCAATATCTATGGCATCATCATATAAAACTTCATCCACATAGCCAGAATTTATTAATCCTTGGATCTGTGGTGCCAAGAAATCCACTTTCGTAGACATGAAGCGTCCTGCCTCAAGATGAAGGACAGCGACGGTCATCCCAGCTGACTTCAACGCATGAATCTCTTCGAGCATCGACTTTTGTGGCCCGCCCCACTTGCGCCAATCGCCAGCAAGGACTACTTGGTAGGATTTCTGGCCACTGTGCAAGACCCTAAACCTACGAGGTACCGCAATCTCCGGAAGAACACCTTGCATCACGTCAAGGTCATGCGGTTGTGAATTGGCGTGCCAATGCTCATATGATGATTTGAACTGGTTTCGAGCGGGGTGGCTCCAACCAGCTGCAAATTCACTTCGCGATAGACTGTCCGCCAGTATCCTCACTATGGTCAATGGCAGTCGGATCGGCTGCACATTTTTCTGAAATCTCTTTTCAAGTCGTTTTGCAACCTCAGTGTCAGCGGCTTTTCGTGTCTCTAAAAAGCCGCCAATCTTCTTTAGATCTTCAGTCCTGACCATCAGCGATGAAGCGTTGCTATTTATCGATTTATATCCCAGCCGGAGTCGACTCAACTCCTCATTACAAAGAAGTGCATCTACCCGGCATCCAATAGCAGTTGGGTTCTCCCTCATAAACCTGACTTGGTGTTCTAGCCGCTGCGGGTGAGACCAGTCATCGTCGTCTTGGCCAGTGTAGAACTCACCGTTTGCCTCAGATAAGCCTACGTTTCGCGCCGCGTAGGTCCCTGAATTCTGCTCCAGCTGAATCACACGGACACGGGGGTCTAAGGCTTGCAACTCATCGAATATGTCTTGGTAATCGTCTCCCGAGGCATCGTCAACAATTATGAGTTCAACTTGCTTCAATGTCTGTTGCAAAATTGAGCGTGCCGACGTCAGAATCTGTCTGGATTCCGGCTTATAAGCTGCCATAACTACAGAAACTACTGGGGCACCGCTACCCTTCACCTTAACCATGTCCGCTTCAGCTTGGTGAACGGTTAAAGCATCGAAAGGTGCCAAAATATCCGTTCGCTCCAAACCGACTGGCCACAGTTCATTCTCGAAAAAAACCTTATTGAACGACCTCAACCATTCGTCCACCTTGGAATCAGAAACTGACTGGGTGGAGTTGGTTCCGAATGGAGAAATGAGCTCGGCTTCCAAGTAGGAATACTCGTGAAGACGAATATCCTTCCACTTCGCCAAAAGATGGGCGGCATGCTCCTTCTCCCCTTCCAGCAGTGAGTATTGAACTTCGAGGAGCCGAGCCTTTTTATTTTTTCTATCCGCCGGTCGAGCCTGGTTAACAGCCGAAAGCAGCCAAGCCCCGACTCTCCTGTCGCGCTCATCGGCACAACTAAGCAAGATTAACCTAGCAATATCTTCAATTGGTTTTGTCGAGAAAGTATCGCTCCTCGTCTTACCAAAGAGACGGTCTGAGAGGCCGCTCACCCCAGCAGAGGAATACGTATAAGCAGCAAGTGCTCTCAACTCATCCCATACCAGTCGATTGCCGCTGGCTTCCATCGACAATATATCGAGATACTCCAACGATTGGTTGCGGATAGCAGTAGCGAAGGCCGCATTCGGACGTCGTTTTGATATTTCCGCGTAATCTGCCAGTAAATCTCGCTTTTTTAAATCAAATCGATCCCGAATTGATAGATATTCAGAGAAATTATCTTGCCACGTCTTCATTTAGTTACTTCCGCCTAGATCTGTTTCGTGAGCTTCGCTGAGCCCCTAGCTAACGGTCAACTCTCGTAAAAGTTCGCCCGGACTCCACATCTTCTTAACGAACGCCAGCCCTCTTTCTGCTTGCTCTTGATAAAGAAACTTGTCTCGCCAAAGTCTAGTGATTACGCCGGCGACATTCTTCGGAGATGAATAAATGGCGGAGCTACCGAAAACGGATCTGTAACGGTAAGGCAGTATGACAACCTTTCCGGACGCTTGTGCTTCAAGAACTCCTTCTACTAAAGCAAGCCCCCGCTCTTCGCCGAAAGGAATCCAGAAGTCGATTGAATCAAGGAACTCAGCGAAGTCCTGACTTTCCGGTTCCACATAGTGAGAGGCGCTCAGTATTACCGTCGCCTTCTCTGAAAGCAAAGGCGCTGACCCATACATTGATACTTGCCATGAGGAATTCTGTCCATAAATTGCATGGATATCGGCAAGTTGCGCGGGCCACATTGTGTTCTGGGAGTTTTGGCGGTCCGAGAACCGGCCGACAACTGGTATATCACGCCATTCTCGAGCAGACGGACTTTCAGTTTTGAATGTGAGCGCACTTTGCCAGATCCTTTTTCCGGACGAGTTGAAACTCTCAATTTCGACGCCTGGAAACAACTTCTCGGCATTACGGACAACGGTCGATTCGTCATATAGCTTTCTGAATTCGCTAGCTACAGATTCATGCCAAAGAATCGCAAGCGTGGCAACTTCCAAATTAGAGGCTAAGTTCTCGACAAACTGCAATACTGAGGGGTCCGGCGCTATTAACTTTGACACCACAGCGGAATCCTTTAGTGAAAGAACTTCAATGTTGGGGTGTTCTGCCAACAGCAGAGTTTCCTCTGACGGGACACCGTTAGCATCAGAGTGGGGCGAAAAAAGATTGAGGAGCCCCACTCGCAGCCCGTTATCTGCCGCGATACGCGCATCTCTCAGGACCTTGTGCTGTTGGAAGTCGTCCAAGGAGAAGTCCGCAGCAACGACCATGTCAAAGCGCCCTAGGTGCTTACCCCTCATTCCGGCGCGCATATTTGCTGGGGCTGATATCCCCTGAACCGTTTCTTGACTTGGCCAAGTCATTGTTTTGTGAACTCGTGTAAAAGACGCATGATAGAACAGTCGGGACGGATCTTGGTATCCTCTGCTTATTTCACCTGCTGTCAACGACTGATCGTGCGTTCTAGTGAATGACAAGGGCAAGGGGCATACTGTCGCAACCTTCGTATCCCCAAATCGCTCAACACGCTTTTTAAACTCTTCATCCGCACCGCGGTTAATTTCGTGCCATCCGCCCAACGCCTCAACCATGCTCCTCTCGAGCATCAAAGAAGAGTAGTTCGACTGAATGTATTTGGGGTTGGAATTAATCCGAGTAAACTTCATATCCTCCGTGACTCTGATATGTCGCGAGACACAAGCTTTGACTTTCGGATTGCTTATTAAATATTGCGCTTGAATTGCAAGCTTCTCAGGGTGTGACCAATCGTCGTCATCGTGGACTGTCACGTACTGTCCAGTTGAATATTGCAACCCAAGGTTACGAGCGGGGTATGCCCCTCGATTTTCTCCTTGCTCCAGCAGCAGGACATCCTCATATTTTCCGCAAATTTCGCGGAGCTCGCTCGCGTTTTCTGGGCTGGACCCATCATCAACGACGATGATCTCTATGTTTTTCCAAGATTGGTTGACAAGTGACCGCAGTGTCGTATCAATCCTCGTAGCTCCCTCAAAGGTAGGGACGATCACCGTGATCTTAGGCCCGTTGATAGTCCTTGGCTCAGCCAAATCCGACGCCAAATTATCGATGCTCAATTTCGAGTCTTGGTCGTGTAGACGTAGTCCCGGCAAGCCTTTACGCTTGTACAAGGCTGAGACATGATGAATCCAGTTTGCGAAATTCCCTTCCTGCCTGTGCAGTTGATTGGCGATCGTAAACTCCGTTTGCAGCGGGGCCTGCATTCGCTTGTTTTCTCTCTGACATAGTGCCACGGCCTCTTTGTATTTTCCCTGCAATTCCAATACTTCAGAGAAGAGAATTAGATCTCGCGAGCCCAGTACCGAGGCACGATTCAATGCAAAAAACGCATAATAAAGATATTCCGCGGTTTGCAGGTCGTGTTGACTAAATCTCTGATTTGAAATCACCCTTGCCAGAGCAGCTACAAACTCCCAGTTCCATGCCTCTACAGCACGTAGGGCCTCATCATCACCGGCTTCGCATTCTTCAAGTTTAGTTACTAAGGAATTAAGCCCCCCAGATAGGCCTGTAGCTTGGAACGCTAAGCTATCTCTCACGGAGATACTCCGGTTACGAAGTGCAAATTTTTCTAGCGTACCGACAGAAGATGCATGCACGCTTCCCACATATTCAACACAATCTGCAGGAACAGGGCTTAAGGCCAACGATTGGGTTGAACCGTCTCGCGTGTTCGCTCGGCTTGATGCTTCATTCAGTTTCGACGAGTTTCTCGTCCTATTCCCAGACGTAGTTAGTCCCCCAATAGACGGCGAGTCATTTCGCCCTGCCCCAGTTCCCCTCTCCTGGGTTGTTGGCTCCCCAAAAGAACTGTCTTTAAGTTCCCTTGTAGCGGCACGAACTTCAAGCAGTACCTTACTAATGCGGCCAACCGTTTTCACCAAATAGCGGTGAATAACAGCGGATAGAATGACCAAGACGACTAATACTAGAAAGATCGTCGCCAAGCTAAAGTCAATGCGCCAAAAAGAGAATGCAATACCGGCCAGTGCGAGTAAGAGACCTCCTGCCGCCAGCAATTTTGATTTGTTCATGCGTTGCCTTTCTCACCGCTAGTTTTGGCTATGCGTTGTGACGCCAAGGAAGAAAAAAGTTCAGCCGCTTGCTTCGCCCCGTTAGTTCCACTAGCAGCGGCCATCTTAATTGCTATATTTTGCCGCCTTTCGGGGTCTGCCATGTCGACGATTTGTTCTCTTAGTTCTGCACTATCTCTCGCACATAGGCCTAGCCCTGCACTCGCGAGTTTGCTAGCGCGCGCGACTTGGTCATCAGTTTTCGTGAATTCGTTTGGCACGAAAACACCGGGGAGCCCGAACTCGACTGATTCTTGAACCGAATTATATCCAGCCGCGAATACACCAAACTCAAAGGCTCGATAGACACGCGACAAGGGGTAATACGAAATCGAATGGATATCCTTGGCTCCGCCGTCTTCAGACAACGGATTTCTCACCACAACCGGAAGCCAGGAGTCTCCAAGACTTTGAACTGCTGTTATGGCCTCTTCGAGCGCGCTCTGAATTGAATTGATTCGTCCTGCTCCTAATTGGATGAGGACAGCCTTTTTACCCTTCGGGATTTCGAGGATTTCTCTGGCCTCTTCAGCTGGCAAGAGATCGGACTCTTCCCCGAGCACTACTGGGTCGACGTACATCACATCAATGTCCGGGCCGCAGTCGACTTCTTCCACGAATCCATGGTCCCTCGGTACCACGACATAGTCACAATACAGATGCGCGTTATGACGTTGCTTGCTTCGGGAATCTACCTCTTGCTTCCATGCTCCCCGCTGAAGCCAGACCAACGGTACCTCGGCCTTTCGGCAGCTTGAGCTCACCCCTCTATAGACGTAGGTGCCGTCAAATACAACAAGATCTGGGGCAAAGCTTTCAATTGTCGCTTCCAAGTGCGCCTGCATGAAGCGGTTCCATATCTGACCCGACATGCCCAAATCACCGTAAGATGGAAAGTAAATAATTTTTCGCGGATCTCGCGCAATCGTTTTATAGGCCGAAGACATCGTATAGATGAGTACATCGCCATCAAGATGCTGGGCAACGGAATTCAGGCGAGTCAGGTGCCCTAAGCCGGCTCCGTTGCTGGTTACCAAGAGTATTCGCTGTTGAGAATTCTGAGGAGGGAACGCATCAGTAATTCTCCGCTTCAGAGCATCGAAGTGCGCACTCGAAGGCGCTTCCATGATGCCTGAAATATTTCTTAGCATTCTAAACGCTTTTTTTATGCGCGCCGAATAGTACCTAAACGATTGTCGCATTCTCTTGTCACTGCCTCGCGAAAGCCACCCAACTTGTGATATGGGTGAAGTTGGGTGGCTGTTTTAAAGTTAAAGACGATCTGCTGGTTTGTCGACAATTCCGCAGGTATCCAAGAATAGACGAGCGTTTTCTTGGATCGCCGAAACGTCGTATGGAGAATGGGCTTGCAGCAAGACAACGATGTCGGAATCAGCAATTGCTTGCTGCAGATCTTGCTCAGAGGTCAAGCTATCGCCATCACCAAGGTTCCACACTGGAACAAATGGATCATGGAATCGGACGTTCGCCTGTCGCTTCAGAAGCTCTCGAGCAACCGGAACTGCGGGAGACTCACGCTGATCTGCGATATTTGGCTTGTAAGTAACCCCAAGCAGCAAAACCTTTGCACCATTTACTGCTTTCTTTTCCCCATTGAGCCTTTCAGCGATTCGCTCCACCACGTAACTAGGCATGGAGTTGTTAATCTCCTGAGCAAGTTCAACAAATCGTAGTGGGTATCCTAGACGGCGACGAACCTCATAGGACAAATAATTCGGGTCGATCGGGATGCAGTGCCCACCCACACCAGCTCCGGGCGTAAACTTCATAAAGCCGAAAGGCTTTGTGGCGGCACCGCGAATCACTTCCCAAATGTCGATTTGGAGCTCATGGCACACACGGGCCATTTCATTTACCAACGCGATATTCACATGTCGGAATGTGTTTTCCAGCAGCTTTGCGGTCTCTGCTTCCTTCACACCACTGAGAGGGACAACTTCATCAACGAAAGACTCGTAAAACTGCACAGTCTTTTCTGTCGCAGTTGCGTTAATTCCGCCAACCAGCTTCGGCGTGTTCTTGATACCAAACTTCTCAGATCCTGGATTTACACGCTCCGGACTGAAGGAAACAAAAAAGTCACGACCTGCCACAAGCCCCGACTTGGCCTCCATGATTGGCACACAAACGTCTTCAGTCGTTCCTGGGTAGGTTGTAGATTCCAGGATGACCAAAGAGCCCGGCTTGACGCTCTCACCAACGGTCGCAGAGGCAGCTTCCACGTACGCCAAATCGGGAGCCCCCGCCTCCCCAAGCGGTGTTGGAACACAAATTACGGTCACATCGGACTGACCCACCACCGAGGCATCTGTTGTCGCTTCATATCCATTGCTCAACATTTCTTCGATGTCACTATCGGATAGATCGTCAATGTGAGACTCACCGCTATTCAATTTAGCTACAGTTGCCTCAGAAACATCGAGTCCAAATACTTTCCACCCTGAAAGGGAAGCTTCTTGGGCAAGAGGTAAACCTACATACCCTTGGCCGACAACAGTTACAGTCTTAGTCATTATTCTCCCAAGGGCATTAGCCCCAAAATACAATCAACGGGTTAACAATTCTTCTTCAGAATACATTATCCCCCGACCATGCTCGACACTAGCTCTAGCTACTCAAATTTTACGTTCAGTGACACTGCCGGAGCCTAAAACAGGATCTGCAAGATGCATTCCCTTCAACCTTTTCGCCGTTCAACTTTCGGAGATGTGCTAAAACTAGCGACGGCTAGGAACTGTAGCGCAGCCCCCTCACCGCCCGGTCAAACGATGATAGCGTCCCGCACTCCGCTGGGCCCCGATCACAATTAACGCTAAGTTTCGCAACGAATTTAGTCGGATTTACAATCTTGGTTGCCGCTTTTCCATACGCCCCTCCTCCAACACCCAAGCAAGGGCCAAACCCATACGCGGTTAGTGCATTGATACCCTAGCCGCTCTTGCCCCTTCTGCCATTTAGGGAAACCATTTTTATATAGCTTTGCGCATTTCGAATATGCTGCACTCACAAGCCAATCAAAGGCTATCGCATATATTGAGTATTGAAGTATTTTCGAGCTTCGCTATCAAATACTATGCTCGGTTTCCGGTAACCTTGCTTGACATCTTCAACTATTTGCGCTGCAGACTGAGTGTCTTCATTTGCGCGAGCCTTATTCCACCGCTCGTAAGGTTTGGACACCTCTCTTACAGATCCGTCCGAAATAACCTCGCCATCGTTAATCCAAATGGCACGATTGCAGTGCTTTCGAATACTTGAAGCTGAGTGTGACACCAACAGCATTGTGCCAGTACCCCCTAGAAACTGATCCATCCTTCGCTTCGCCTTGGCAGTAAAAGCCGAATCACCTGTGGCAAGTGCTTCATCAATCAAAAGCACCTCCGAAGGCGCCGCGGTAGCGAGGGCGAACTTCAACCGAGCCTTCATTCCCGACGAATAGGTTTTCAACGGACGATCGGCAGCATCATTTAAATCGGCCCAAGCGATGACCTCTTTCGTCAGTGCTTCCGCCTCCCTAGGCTCCATCCCTTTCGCAAGAAGCCCCAGACGCGCATTTTGGGTTCCGCTTAGATGATTTTGCAGCGCTCCAGAGACGCTCAGCAGCGTTGGCTGAGCACTAACGAGGACGTCCCCAGTCGTGGGAGCAACACCCCCCGATATGATATTCATCAGCGTTGATTTGCCGGAGCCGTTTTTCCCCAAAACTCCGATGGCATCACCTTCATGAGCGATAAATGAGACCGACTTTAGCGCTTCAACTTCAGTCCATCCACCTCTATTGAACAGCCCACGTGAAGAGCCTGTCTTGGTCAGCCTATAGGTCTTAGAAAGATTTCGAACAACTACCGTAACTTTATTGGACATTCGCATACCTCTCGTCGGCCGCCCAAAAATAGACGTATCCAACTATCGCCACGCCGAACGACCACGCACTCAAATAAGTCAGGGTAAATAAACCTGGCGATTGGCCATCCAAGACGAAACACCGTACCGCATACAAAAACTGGTAAATAGGATTAAGATACATTATCTCCATCACCAATTGGTGACCGGCATATCTATCAATAGTAAAGAATATTCCTGATACGAAAAACAGGGCTCTAGTTAAAAGAGTTATTGGCGTGCGCATATCGGGGACGAACGCCGTAATTCTTGCAACAAAGAACGAAATACCAAGGTTGAATAATTGGATAAGCAGGAATATGGGAACAACAAAAATTGCCTGCCAGTGGACACCGTCATTCAATTGAAATAGGCTAGCGACAATGACGGCAACTACCGCCGGAGCTATCGAATCCAAAAAGGTCTTCCACGCATTAGAAAAAACCACCGCCGCACGGGGGAAATTAAAAGAAGTTATCAACGCTTTTGCGCCCTGCACTAATCCAGTGCCGGTGGCGAACCCCCTTGTTGACAGACGATAGAACACGACGCCGATCGTCAGAAAGCCTAAAAAGTTGTCGATCCCGCGATTTGTTTTCAGTACAAGCCCGAACACCAAGCCGTAAAGTAATACCTGCAAAAGGGGATCTAAAACAATCCACGCTTTCCCCAAGAAGGTGTCGTTGCCTCCCCTCAGGGCACGCCCCCGCGCCTCTGCCAGAATGAAATTCTTTCGCTCCCACAATTGCCGCGAATATTCGACCAATGAAGGCCTAGCCCGAAGTTTTTGCAACGCGCCGTCATCGATCAAGGTCATTTTTCGACTACGCATTTCTATTTAGTCCCCACTGCCCCTGGTACTGGGCGCTTTCATTTTCCCCGTAAAGTCGAGCCAAGTGTCGGTAGAAAACGCTTCACGAACCCATTCCAAATCGAGGCTATGCGCCACCAAAAGGATCGTCAGGGCACGAGTATAGAGTCCATCCCGCTCAAGACAAAGCTTAACGTTCGGGAAAGGCGACAACTCTTCCGGCAGCTCAAGGACATACGGATCATAAATACAAATATTCAGGTGCGAATTTTCTTTAGCCAGCCGGCTAATGATACTTATACTCGGCGACAGCCTAAGATCATCAACATCAGCCTTGAAGGTCAAGCCTACAACATTAACTTCTTGGTACCCCTCTAAGCGAACCCGTTCGACCACTCTATCTACAACCCAACTGGGTTTAAAATCGTTCACCGACCGTGCGGCCTGAATCATTCGGGTGTTCTCTGGCGCAACACCAACAATGAACCAAGGATCAACCGCAATGCAGTGCCCACCCACTCCAGGACCGGGCTGTAGAATGTTCACCCGCGGATGACAGTTCGCTAGTTCAATGACCTCCAGACCGTCAGCACCGATGGCTTTTGCAATCATCGAAATCTCATTAGCAAAGGCAATGTTGACGTCTCGGTACGCATTTTCTGCCAGCTTAGTTAGCTCAGCAGTTTTACTATTCGTTGTTAAGATTTCACCGCAGCAGATAAGCGAATAAATTTCTGTAGCTCGCCGGATAGCCACAGAACTATCGCCTCCTACTATACGACTATTGACCTGTAGCTCTTCAAAAATCGCTCCTGGCAAAACCCGCTCTGGACAATAAACAACATGTACTGACCGGCCGTTCTCCTTTTCGAAATTCAAGTCTGGCCTAGCTTGTGCAAGCCTCATACGTAGGTTCACAGTCGCACCTGGAGGCGAGGTCGACTCGATTACAATGAGTTCGTCGCCAAGCAGCTGTTCTGCGATCGAATCTACTGCCGACTCAACCATGGACATATCCACCGTTTTGTCTTCATTCAACGGCGTCGGAACGGCCACAAGATACGTTTGCGCTGGAACCGGATAAGAAGAAAAGTGAAGCCGCCCAGAACTCACTGCACTATTCAGCTTGTCCTCAATTCCACGCTCCGGAAGAGAACTCTCGGATCGCATGAGGGCTTCAATTTTCGATTGATTTATATCAACGCCCACAACACTAGGCAGTTGCTCAGAAAACGCTAAAGCAGTTGGGAGACCGATGTACCCCAGCCCAACGACACAAAGATTCGGTCGTGCAGTGTCACCAGACAGCTGAGTGTTCAACACGTCACCTTTCACTCGGACCACAATTCGTCAATTAAATCTTCTATTAGGTTAGACCATGTCCTTTCGCTAACCCATCGGTAGGCTTGTTCCGCCTGATGATTGCCTCTAGCTACACCTTCAAGACATTGACTAAGTTCACTAGCATCACCCGCCGGGAAGTAGGTTGCTAATCCTCCAGTCGCTTCTCGGAGTGCAGGGAGATCAGACGCAATTACCGGAATGCCCCGTGCCATAGCTTCGAGGTGCTTTATTGGGGTCACCATCCTTGTGACCGATTGGTCCCTTCGCGGCAATACAAATATATCTAGTTTTTTGTACCACTCTCCTATTTCGGCATGCGGCTGAGGCCCGACGAAACTCACTCGGTCTTGGAGCCCCAATCGAGCGGCCCGTTGCTCAAGCGAGTTCCTTTCCTTTCCGCCCCCAACTAAAAGCAATCTGAATCGAGTACTTGTCGACGCCAGAGCATCAATAAGCGTGTCAAAACCTTCGTACCCAACAAGCGACGAGACACTACCGACTACAATTTCACCAGCCTCTTCTCTTCCAGAGACTTTGTTTGAAGTGCATGCTTTGTTTGCTGCAAGTACGCTCTCATCAAGAGAATTTGGCAAAATTACCGGTCTTGAGAGCGATAATCCGCGTTCAGCAAAGGACTGCTTCGATACGTTGCTCAGGAAAACCTGAGCTCCCGATTCGGTCACCGCTTCATTTTCTTTTCTTCTAGACCGTCGATAAAATTCGGAAGTTTTATCTCGTTTTTGGGGGCAAGCAGCCAACCAGGTCGACTCCGGTTCACCACGAACTTCATAGACCCACGGAATGTTAAGGTTTCGCGCAGCTTCAGAAGCAATAGAGGCGTTTTCGAAGCCGGTTGTCGTAATAATTAGCTTGGCATTAAAATCACGAGCCTCTTCTTCTAGCAGCTTCACTGCTTTCCTACGCCGTTGCCAAGCGTTCCAACTGAAGGTCCATGGAATAAGCCTCACAAGCCCTTGGCGCCGCTGGCTAATAAGAGAAGTTGCTTCCCAGCGGCCAACCACAAGTGGGTATCCAGCCCGAGTGCACACTCTCACAGGGATTCCCTTCTGTCGAAGAGCGTGGGCTACTTTTTCAGTCCTAACCGCGTAACCCGAGGTTGTGTGGGGAAACGAATTAGTTACAAAGTAGATTGTGGGCGATTTCTTTTCAACACGAGACAACTTCTTAGATGGGTAGATTGGGAAATCAAGCTGTCGCCGAGCCTCTTCGAACCGCTTGGTCAGGAAATACTTTGTCATTGCTTTCCCGCTCCCAACAGACTTTAGACCGTCAGCAAAGTTGCCTTCTTTATAAAAATCACGATGTTGAGTCGTGCCATTTCGGCGGCACTTCCCTTCTCCTCGAGCACAGCCAAAGCGTAGACAGACCTTTTCAGCAAAGTCCTCGAACTCATACAGAAGTTCATAGGATACGAACCCGAGCAAGAAAATGCAGTTCCTAAGTGTTTCCATTTTTCTAAACCTAGCGTCCACAGCAATTCCCATCCACGACCTTGGAAAGTGTGGAGAGAAGCACCTTTGGCGCAATTTCGTTTCGCTCTTCTCGCACCCATTCTGAGCCTCTAGCCCCTACATCCAACGATTCAGCTTCTTGGGCTAGCAACTCCCATGCTCGAGCTAGCAGCTCGGGCCGGCCTGGCTGAACAACAATTCCGGCGTTTTGGTTTTGCACAATTTCAGCCGATTCTCCCTGTACAACCGCAGTTACATGAATCCCCGCCTCCATTAACTCGTATGTTTTTGAGGGGACAGCCCGCTTCAAAGGTTCCCAGTCAGCCAAATGCACCAAAGCTGTATCTGCCCATTGATAGCATTCTTGCAATCTTTCGAGCCCAACTTTGCCTTCAAACTCCGCATCGACTCCAAGTTCCTCTGCAAGTTTTTCAAGGGCAGGCTTTGCAGCTCCGTCCCCCAATAGTTTTAAACACACTTCCACCCCGTCGTCTTGGGCTATCTTCATTGCATAAAGCGCGTTCGACAAATGCTGAGCCCTCCCAATCGTTCCGGCATATACCACCTTTAGTGGTAGCTTTGTTTTCCTCTGCTGCTTTTCAGGCAATACCATCCCTTGAAAAACATTTCGAACAACACCAATGGGGATTTCTTCATATCCTGACTTCCGTCGGTTCTCCCCAATTTCAGCAGCCAAAAACGACGATGTCAGAATGAGCCCATCCGCCCTTTTAAGGGCATCGCCCACTGTCATTTCAACGAACGCAATTAGTAATTGAGCCGGCCCCTTACTCAAGAGCTTTTCCCGAAAAGAGGGCTTACCTACATCCTCATTCCATCGCTCCCAATCCCTAAGAAGATCAGGCCAAGCGTCCCTTAGATCAATAACGTAAGGCCTTCCTACAAGACCAGCTATTAATCGAGCCACGATGGCGGTTGGCAGAGCCGGAACTGTCCCTACCACAACCTCTGCATCAAATTCTTTCAGCAGATTTCTCCTAGCTATTGCCGCCCACAACATCCCCGAGGCAACGGTTGCTTGGTTCAGTATCCTCAGAGTTAGCGAACGCCCTGCCGGGACAAAGCCTGTACGAAGAATCTTTTCGCCATTTTTACCCAATTCTAGAGATCGTGCCGGTTTAAACAGTTTCTTACGACGCCAAGTCCGAAACGATACTTTTCTACTAAAATTTGGAGGCGGAGCGATCGCAAGTACTTCATGTCCAGCTTCATTCAACATCTTGCAGAACCATGACCACCTTCTCTGCGGAACGCTCACTTCGGGGGCCCAATACTGACTAACTACAAGAATGCGCATCCGCAACCTTTCTATTGCATTCGCTACGTCGTAGAGCACCGAACCCCTCAACGCGTGAGCTGAACATTACCACCCTCAACTCGCATTCTTCATAAGGTCTCAACTACTCCAGATTCTTACACCAAACACCCCACTGAACTGCTAATTTGTTTGTTCTCCACGCTCCCTATATAGTTAGAACTCGTTGCAGAGAGCGAAACCAATCGCTCAGCAGCATACACATATTCCTCCATAGCTCAGTTGGCAGAGCATTCGACTGTTAATCGAAGGGTCACTGGTTCGAGCCCAGTTGGAGGAGCGAAATGGCCGCTTGTATTTCAAGCGGCTTTTTGCTTACCTATCTAGAATTCACCCGCTGGGTTAAGGGTGGGTTTCCTCTGTTTAAAGAACATTTCCAGGCTTGGAAGTCAGAACGTATTTGATCTCAACTTTGCGGCTTGGGGCTCTGCTTCTTCTCTTTTACCCGCATGTTGTGGTGACTATTGTCGCGGAAATGCCGTGACGTTTAAATACTCGTCACCGACCTAACGCTTAACAACGTGCACGTCCACCCCTCCAAAGAGGCTAAAACAGTTGACGACAACCTCTGGAGCGCTAGCAGGTAGGTCGGCCGGATCAATAGCCCCACGGTCAACCTTGATGTCATGCCCGCCGAAAAGGCCGATGCCGCTAACTCGAACACGGAAGCCCTCGGGAATCCAAACGTCGACACCACCAAAGATTCCAACCGCTTGGATGGTGGTTACGTGTTCTCGAAGTGCAGCACCGCGCAGGTCAACGTCTGTCCCACCAAAAATACCCATTGTGGTGTGGCGAGAGGCAATGGGAGTACTTCGAACCGTAGTGCCACCGAAGATGCCCAAGGAAAGGCTCTGAGCACCACTCACGGATGATTCGACTTGAGCTAGTGCGCGGTCAACAGTCGTAGCAATCTCCCCATCCACAGTGGTCATCGCGTGAGAGCTCTTTGAGGTGACCTCATGGCTACCAAAGAGTACCGGTCCTGGATGCTCAAGGAGATCTGAAACAAGGTCGAGCAACTCGCCACGCGTCGTCGCGTCGGCGCATGCAGAAGAACGCTCCTCAAATTCGGCGACGCTGAGTTGGCCTACAGACATCGCGTCAGCCAGGACTTGAGAAGCTGTGGTGCGTTGAGAATTAGTGCATTTAATTTCGCGTGGTTCCATGGCTTTACCTTACGTGGAACCGCATGAATGGGCAGGGCAACTAGAAATACGCGCCTGCCCATCCATCTCAATTCTCTATAGCTCAATACCCGGGTCAAAGTCCGGCAGACGCTCCCCTACGCCGAGGAGCTCGGCAATAGCGGCAACGGCACGCTCTGCGGCCTTACCGTCGCCATAGGGGTTAACAGCGTTGGCCATAGAGGTGTACGCGGCGTCATCGTCAAGCAACAGTTTGGCTTCCGCCACGATGAGGCTACGGTTGGTGCCCACAAGCTTCACAGTGCCGGCAACAACAGCTTCAGGGCGCTCAGTGTTCTGGCGCATGACTAGGACCGGCTTACCCAGAGCCGGCGCTTCCTCCTGGACTCCGCCGGAATCAGTGAGGATGATGGTCGCACGGTCAAGCAGCTTGGTGAACTGATCGTACGGAAGCGGATCCGTGATGAGAACATTGGGCAAAGACTCGACTTCCGGAAGCACAGCTTCTCGAACCTTAGGGTTCAGATGCAGCGGAAGTACAAAATTGATGTCAGAGTAGATTTCTGCAAGGTCCTTAACCGCACCACCTATCTCCTTCATCGCCTCAAAATTCTCGCGGCGATGAGTAGTGGCCACAACAAGACGCTCGCCTGATTCGAGCACCTCCTGCAAGGCAGGATTCTCAAGAACCGTATCCCAAGTGGCAGCCTGTAAAAGAGCATCAATGACCGTATTACCGGTGACTGTAATGTTCTTAGAGCGAACGTTCTCGCGGCGCAGGTTTTCCATTGAGCCTGCAGTCGGGGCAAGATGTAGCTCTGTTACTTGGCTAATGAGCTTGCGGTTGGCTTCTTCCGGGAACGGAGAATGGACGTTGCCAGTGCGCAATCCTGCCTCGAGGTGAATAATCTTCACCCCACGATGAAACCCAGCCAACGCCGCTGCCATTGCCGTGGAGGTATCGCCTTGAACGATAATGGCATCGGGAGCTTCAGCATCGATAACCTCGTCTAGCCCCTCTACTGCTCGCGAAACTAGGCGGTTCAAGCTTTGGCCAGGCTTCATCAGATGAAGGTCCCACTTCGGTTTAATTCCAAACATTTTGTTTACTTGCTCTAGCATTTCAAGATGCTGACCAGTGGAGACCGCGACTGATTCGAAACGCCCATCCCTATCCAAGGCAGTGATGACAGGAGCGACCTTGATTGCTTCCGGGCGCGTGCCATAAACGGTCACAATTTTCGGTCGGGGCATTTTTCTCCTTGGTGTGCGATAAGTCAATCGTTCTTCTCTTTGAGATGGAAAATAAATTCGGCCTTAGTTCTTGGAGAAACTACAGCGAGACTATACACGGGGTTCCGCAATCCACGACTGCTCACACCATCCGGACCTCGAAAAGTCTAGACACCGCGGCATTTATACACCGCACCAGCTCCTGCACGCGGCGGAATGGCCGAACTATTTGTTCTAATCCTCGCTCACGGTGACTTCGCGCGGCTCTTCGAGCCCAGCAGTACGGGGCTCAGCTGCCGCTACGCTGGCGGTGAGCAGCGCTGACATCGCCACGGCTGCCGATGCCGCATACGAATGCTTAGAAGTCTTCACAGGTATTAAGTTAACTGAAGCGAATGCATTAAGGGAAGAGTTCGCGTCATATCTATTCGCGGTCCCGGTATGCTCCATTGCCCCACCGCCACCTGCCCAAGACTGCCTAGGCAGGTAGGCTGTTCATGAGAATTGCACGTTTCCTGTACGTTGTACGCAAACGCTGGCTCCTGTGCCGGCTTAAAGTAAGGGGATGACTAGTTTCCAATGATCCAATTTGTTGTGGGTGCTGCCGCCGGATACGTCTTTGGAACCAAGGCTGGGCGCAAGCGCTATCACCAAATTAAGGGCGCCTATGAGAAGGCCGTCAACTCCCCCGCCACCAAGGCAGCGGTACGCTCCGCACGCAAGGCCGTGGCCAACCGCTTGGACCCAGAGCCGCGCATGCGCGAGCTCAAGGACTACAACAAGGGGCGCCGCGGTAAGCGCGGCGCCGCGGATGGAGTGCAGCCGGACCGGATTTACGAACCGGACGAAGATTAAAGCGCTGATTAGCGCACGCCGCGGAAGGCGCGGTCATTGAGCTCGCGGCGGGCCTGCTCGAGGGCGACGAGGTCGGCGAAGAGTGAGTTATAGGACTCTTCATCGTCGGAGGGGCGCATGCGGCCTAGTTGGGCCTTGAGCTGGGCTACTTGGTCGCCCACGCGGGCTTCCTGGAGGCGGGAGAGAACGGAATCGGCGTAGGCCTCAAGGTCGTTATCGGGGTTGCCGGTCTCCCCTAGCTTGATGGGTTCCACGGCGAGCTCAGAAACGAAGTTGCGGGCCATAAGATCCGGCATCTCACCTGCCACGGCAGCCAGCCATTCCACGCCGGGTTGCTCAGCACCGGCGGTCACACCACCGAGAGTGGAGATGGCGCGGCGGATGGTGCGGTAGGCCTCGTTGGAATAGGCATCCTCCGTGATTCCGTCGAAATAGCTGCCAGCGATCTGCGGGTACTGCAGGGCCAGCTTGAGGGCCTCGCGTTGCGGCCACAGGTGTGGCTCGCGGGGGCCGGGGATGTGCATGACGGGGGCATTGGTCTGCGCGGGTGCTGAGGAGGTCTCCTCCAGGGAGGCAAAGCGCGGGCGCTGTTCCTTCTTCGGCTTGCGGGCCTCTTGACGTACCTGCCGGAGTACTTCCTCTGGGTCGGGCCAGCCCACCCAACCGGCAAGGCGGCGGGCGTACTCGCGCTGCAGAGGTTCATCGCGAATCTGGGCCACCACGGGCACGGCACGGCGCAGGGCTTGGAGGCGGCCTTCGGCAGAGTCGATGCTGAAGTCTGAGATGACAGAACGGATGACGAACTCAAACATGGGGATGCGGTCCGCCACTAGGTCACGCACGGCGGCGTCGCCGCGCTCAAGACGCAGGTCGCAAGGATCCATGCCGTCCGGAGCCACGGAGACGAAGGACTGGCCGGTGAATTTCTGCTCGCCCTCGAAGGCGCGCATGGCGGCCTTCTGCCCGGCCTCATCACCGTCGAAGGTGTAGATGAGCTCGCCGTGGAAGTAGGAGTCATCCAACATCAGGCGGCGCAGCACCTGCAGGTGGTCCGCACCGAAGGCGGTGCCGCAGGAAGCCACGGCAGTTTTCACGCCCGCGGCGTACATGGCCATGACATCCGTATAACCCTCCACCACCACGGCCTGGTGTTGCTCCGCGATGTTGCGCTTGGCCAAATCCAGGCCGAAGAACACCTTGGACTTGTGATAGAGCATGGTTTCAGGCGTGTTCATGTACTTGCCCAGCTTGTCATCGTCGAAAAGCTTGCGCGCGCCAAAGCCGATGACGTTGCCGGATAGGTCCTTGATGGGCCACAGTAGGCGCCGGTGGAAGCGGTCGATGGGACCGCGCTTGCCCATTTTGGAAATGCCGGCGGCTTCCAGCTCCTCAAAGGAAAAGCCCATGCGCAGCAGGTGCTTGGTGGCGGTATCCCAGCCCTCCGGGGCATAGCCGCATTCAAACTCGTAGATGATTTCCTTGGAGAAGCCACGGTCCAGGAGGAACTCCCGTCCGGCGGCAGCCTGCGGGGTTTCTAGCTGCTGGCGGTAGAACTCGTGCGCGGCCTTGTTCGCGGCGATAAGGCGGCGGCGGGTGCCGGGCTTTTCATCGCGCGCACCGGTGGAGCCGCCTTGGTAATTGATGTGGTAGCCAATCTTCTGGGCTACGGCCTCAACGGCCTCCGGAAAGGAGACTTGCTCCATCTCCATGAGGAAGCTGAAGACATCCCCGCCCTTGCCGGTGGAGAAGCAGTGATAATAGCCGCGCTGCGGGCGCACGTGGAAGGACGGGGTCTTCTCATCCTTGAACGGGCTCAGACCCTTCAAAGAGTCATAACCAGCGGGTTTGAGCTGAACGTATTCGCCCACGATTTCATCAATAGGCGCGCGTTCACGGATAGCTTGGATATCGCTGTCCGGAATTCTGCCTCGTGCCATGCGTACAGACTACCCCGCCTGCTGGACACACAGGTACCCACGGCTGGGTGGGTCTTTGATGCTTGTTCCCACATCCGCAAACACCCCGTGGTGGGGATTGCAAAAAGGCCTGGTCTGGATTTCTGGTTCAGGCCTTATAGCTGCAATGATGGGGCCATGTCCCAATCCTCCCCCTCCAAAAAATCGCTGCCGGCCCTCATCGGTGGCGCGGTTCTGGTCCTCGTCGCGGGCTACTTCGGCATTGACCTCGGTGGCTCCGGCGATGGCGCGGACCAGAAGGCAGCGCCGTCTTCCGCTGCGGCGGGTGCATCCTCTGCAGCTGGTGGGGCTAAGGGGGACGCCGCAAAGCAGGGCGAGTCAAGCCTGCCCACCTGCGCCATGGATTCCCTGCCGCAGGAGGCCCACGAGACCGCCGAGGACATCCTGGCCGGCGGGCCCTATGACTATCCGGATAATGACAACGTGCGTTTCGGAAACTATGAGGGCGTTCTGCCGCAGCAGGCGAAGAACTACTACCGCGAGTACACCGTGGAAACACCGGGGATTGGGCACCGCGGGGCCAAGCGCATTGTTACCGGCGGCGGCAGTGAGACCGACCCGGACGTCTGGTACTACACCGATGACCACTACGAAAGCTTCTGCAGTATCCCGGACGCGGAGGACTAAGGCATGCAACGCATTCTCATTACTGAACCCATCCGCACGCGCGAGGATTTCTATGGTGCGCTCGGCCGCCTGCGCGGCTGCACCTCGGGCGCCCCGCGCAACCTTGATGCCCTGGCGGATTTCCTCCGCGAGCAGCACATCGTGGCAATTATCGCCGCGGATTTCGACATGGTTGAAGAAGACCTGGCCCCCATCAGCATGGTGCTGGAGGACCAGGGTGTCGCGCTCGTGCGCTAGTGAGGTTGTGGGCCGGCGGGTGCTGGCCCGGCGCGTGGTGCCCCGGCGGGTGGTGGCCCAGCCGGGGTCTTAGGCCTTAGAGGCCAAGGGCACGTTTGATGGTGTCGCGGACCTCAGGTGCGAGGTAGTTCAGCAGGCCGGCAATGATGGCGGTGGCGCCTGCCGCGCCGAAGAGGGCGCCGAAAATGGCCGGGAGGACACTGCCTGTACCCCGGCTCGAGCTATTGCTCGAGTCGCTGGAACTGCTGTCGCTGCTGCTGTCGCTGGAGCCGTTGTCGGTGTTGTCGCCTTGGTTGCCGGCGGTGACTTCCACGACGCGGGAAGCCAAGGCCTGGTTGCCGGCGGAGTCGGTGACGGTGTAGGTGACGGAGTAGACGCCCGGCTTGGAGGTGTCGATGTTGCCCACTACCTTCACCTTGTCGGTGAGGTCACCGTCCTGATCGTCCTTGGCGCTGACACCTTCGAGAAGGTTGGCCTTTTCACCCTTGGTGATGGTGAGTTTGTCGCTGTGGACGGTGAGTTCAGGGGCTTTGTTATCCGTCTCCTGCTGCTCCGGCGCGGTGAAGACGCCGAACTGGCGCACGATGCCGGGCTTCGTGTCTTCCTTGGAGGAGGCGTCGGCGGAGGTGGCATACCAGCCATAGGCCTGGCCGGCCTTAACGTCCTTGTAGGTCACGCTGGCAGGCCAGCCGGACTTGGCGGTGTCTTTGCCAATCTCCTTGCCGGTATCGGTCAGGGCGAGCATGGAGTTCGTCGCAAAGCTGGTCTTGCGGGTCTGGAACTGGATAGGAATACGGAACTCGTCCTCGTGACCGTTGTAGCGCTGGCGGTCGTCGTACTCGGTGGCGTTGTGGTCGTCGAGAAGCGGCGAATACGTATCCACGATCATCTCTGAATTCTGCAGATCGAATTGCAGGAGGCGCAGGTAGCTGGACCCAAAGCGCAAGCCGGTGTCACCGTCATAGTCGCCGATCTCCGTCAGACCCAGCTCATCGGAGCCGACCTCGTAGAACTGGTAGTCCGCGAGAAGCTCCACCACGTGATTGTTGGTGTGGCCGACGTCCTTGCGGCTGACGATGGACACGCCATGCTCGTGACCGGCCAGGACCAGGGCCACGTTGGGGTTTTTCTGGATGACGTTCTCATAAACCATCACGCCGTCGTGGGAGAAGTCCGAGCCGCGGCCATCCGGGCTAGCGGAAGGCTTGAGGTAGGCGTGGGTCAGCAGAATGGCGTTGCGGTCGGAGTACTGCTTGAGCACCTTATCCGCCCACGCGGCTTCCTCCTCAGTGACGTCATAGCCCAGGTGTAGGGCGATGAAGTCCATGCCGTTGGTGGAGAACAGGTCATAGTGGTTGTCGTTATCGCCCTCAGCGTAGGGGTGGTAGGAGGCGTCCTGCTCAGCCCACTTGCCCTTGCCCTGCTGAGCCTCGTAGCGCTCCGGGCCGAAGTACTCGTTGTAGAGGTTGCCCGCACCGACATCCGCGCCGCTTTGGTTATCGTGGTTGCCGGGCAGCACGCCATTGACGACACCGGCGTCCTCCAGAATCTTCTGGGCGTTGGAGGCTACTTCGAATTCCTTCTTGGCATTGGGGCGGTCATTGTCCTTGCCAATCCAGTTCTCAATGATGTCACCGGTGTGTGCGGAGTAGGCGATCTTGCGCTCGTCGGCGTTATCGGCAATCCATTGGGTGGCCGCGGTGTAGCTTTCTTCCCACTTCTTGCGCTCCTCGGCGGTGGCCTTTTCTACCGCGCCTTCGGAGAGGTACTGGGTATCGGTGTGGTGGGCGATGGAAAAGTCATAGTCGCTGGTGTCGGCGAACTGCTCGTTGACGGGCTCGTTGAGGTCATCGGCAAAGACGTCGTAGCCCACCAGCATGGTGTGGATGGTGTCACCGTCGACGAAATCTTGGTTGGCTTGCGCGCTAAGGCTTACTTGAGCGTCGGCTGCGCCGCGGGTTTCTGCCAACTTCTCCCAGCTATTGGTTGTGGTGTTCCAGGCCATGAGGCGCACCGAGCGCTTGGGGTCCACGGTGCCGGACCAGGCGATGTCGTGGGCCTTCTTCTCAGCGTCCTTGAGCTTCAGGTCAAAGCGCTGGAAGGGCATGTGCTCCGTGGAGCTGGTCTCCTGAGCATCCTCGTTGTCCGGGTTGAGGGCCTTGTCGAAGTCCTCGCCGTCTTCGTACTTAAAGTCCAGGCTCTCCGGGATATCCGTGAAGGTGCCTTGGAAGCCCTTCTCCGCTACAGCCACATCGGCTTCAGTGAAAGTGGTCTCCACTTCCCCACCGCTCGGGTTGTCCGCGCGAGCGGAGATGGTCACACCCTCCCCGCTCGGCGTGGAGTCGGTGCCGGCGGCACCCGGGAGGTTGCCGGAGGTGAAGTCGATGGTCTGGGAGATGGGGTTGCCAAAGACATCGCGGCCCTCGGCCTGGATGGAGTGGTTTCCTTCCTTGAGGCCAGCTCCGATTTCTTGCCCCAGCTCGATGTCCTCGCCGTCCAGGGTGTAGGTGAGCTCGCGGGAGATGAGGGCATCGTTGTTGAACTGGACGTCGAAAGTCACCGGGCCCGTCAGGTGCTGACCCGCGCTCGGGGTGGAGCCGGTGATCTCCGCCTTCTTATCGGTGCTCAGGTTGGAATCCTCGTAGAGGGCGAGAATTTCTTCTTCGCCCAGCGGATCGGAGAAGATGCGGGCCTCGCTGACCACGGCATCGGAGTAGAACTGGGCGGCGTTATCCCGGCCGGAATCCGCACCGATCATCACGGCGGTGGAATTGGACTTGGGCTTGGTCACCTCACCGTTGATCTCGGTGTTCTCAGCCACCTTGGCGCCGTTGACGTAGAGCTCGCTCTTGTTTCCGTCATAGACGCCGACCGCGTGGTACCACTGGCCCGGCTCCACCTGCTGCTGGGCCTTCTTGTAGCCATCGCTGCCGTTGACGGTGAAGGTGAGCTGGTCGCCGTAGATGACCATGGCCCAGCCGCCGGCTTCCTTGTTGGCACAGAGGCTCTTTTCGTTGCCGTCGAAGTCCCCGTCATAGCGGAAAACGCACTCGACGGTGAAGCCGTCCTTGATCTGGTCAAACTTATCCCCAATGTCGAAGCCGACGGCATCCTTGCGGCCATCGAAGTGAGCCACGGGGCGCTCAAGCACGCTGTCTTGCTCCACGGTGGGCTCGCCGATCTTCAGCGGCTCGGCATCAGATGCGGAGTTGCTGATGACACCGTTCTCAAAGGAGAGATCCAGGATGTCTGCCTGGGGCAGGTTCTGGGCGGAGGCGAGTGCGGGAGAGACGAGGCTGGAGCCAACGAGGCTGATAGAGGCAATGAGCGCGGCTTTATGCAGCTTTTTCTGAGACACAAAAATTCCTTGACAGTTAATACAAATGAAGAGACTTCCGCTGCGGGCAGGCAATAAGGCGGCCTGGCGGCACGCGGACCTGCCTGAGGTTAGGTGGCCGGTTTTAAGAAGAGTTGTCGGCTATGTAACGCCCAAGTGAACGGTGTTCAACTATCGGGGGACAGGCGTCTCTTGGGATGCTGTGCCGTTGTGTGGGGCACGGTGCTACTGGGCTTGGTGCTGGTCTGCTGCTGACTAGTTGCCGGCTAGCTAAGGAAACCAAAAAGGTCCGCGCTGCGCTGCGCCAAGCGCTCCAGGCGGGATTCCGTCATGGAGGCAATCTGGTCGATGATGGCGCGGTCACGCTCCAGATCGGTCTCGGCTTGCTTCCACCACAGGGAGAAGGTGGCGTCGAGAGAGCCCGGCGCGCCGGCCACCAGGTAGTCGTAGACGCGGTAGATGCGCTCGCGCTGGCGGTCTTGACGGGCCAGGTGGGCGGGTTCATCCATGACGTAGAGAACGGCGATGGTCTTGAGCAGCGTTACCTCCGCCACGGCACCCGGTGGGACGGCGAGGCCGCCGTGCATGCGGCCGAGGGGGCCGTCGTTAGCCGCGAGCGTGGCGGAAACGGTAGCGCCAACATAGCGGCCGACAAGCTCCGAGGTCATCTTCTTTAAGTTGGCATAAGAGCGCAGGGAGTAGTCGAAATTGCCGATGGCGTTGATGACGTCCAGCTGGCGCAGGCGGTCGGCGGCCTCGAGGAGCTCATCGGCAGTGCCGCCGAAGGCTTTTGCGCCCTTGTCCGCGAGGTTGGCCAGCTCCACCAGGTCCCAGAGCACGTTCAAAGAGATGCGGCGGGAGATGATGCCGTCTTCGACGTCATGGACGGAATAAGCAATATCATCTGACCAGTCCATCACCTGCGCCTCCATGGACTTGCGCTGGTCTGGGTGTCCTTGGCGCAGCCACTCCAGCACGTCCGCGTCTTCGTCGTAGGCGCCGTATTTGCGGTTGGTCGTGCCATCCGGGTTGGTCTTGGTCCAGGGGTATTTGCAGGCGGCATCCAGTGACGCGCGAGTGAGGTTGAGGCCATAGCTGCGCGGGCCCGCCGGGGTATCCAGCACTACCTTGGGCTCCAGCTTGGTCAGGATGCGCAAGGTCTGGGCATTGCCCTCGAAGCCGCCGAGCGCCACCTCGTTGAGGGCATTCTCGCCGTTGTGGCCGTAGGGCGGGTGGCCGATGTCATGGGTCAGGCCCGCCATATCGCACAGGTCTGGGTCCAGGCCTAAGCCCGCACCGATGCTGCGTGCAATCTGGCTGACCTCTAAAGAGTGTGTCAGCCGGGTGCGCGGGGTATCGCCGTCGCGCGGGCCTACCACTTGGGTCTTATCCGCTAGTCGGCGCAGAGCTGCAGAATGCAGGACGCGGGCGCGGTCGCGGGAGAAGGCGCCGCGGTGTTCCTCGGATTTGAGCAGGGCCGAGCCCTTGGGTGACTCGGAGGCGAGGCGGGCGACGTCTTCTGCGCGATAGGAATAGCTCACGGTGTCCAAGCTTAGGCGGAGTCCCGGCCTTCCTGGGTCTGCCTCGCGCCAATAACTTGGTGGCGTAGGGCCTGGTTGGGGCGGATGAGGCGCTCGATGCGGTAGAAGGCCGTGCGCACGCCTGCGGTGCGCTTCTCCCCCAATAGAGTCCGCAGGCCTAGATAGGCCAGGCCACCTAGCTCGTGCGCCAGGTAGCGCCACCAAGGAATGGAGAAACGCGGCGAAGGATAATAGGGCGTGCCCAGCACCGTGGCCTGTATCCCCTCCTGCCGGGCGATGAGGAAGGTGCGCAGACGGTGGAGCGGATCGGTGATGATGACGGCCTCGCGCACGCCGAGCTTTGTATGCGCAGCAGCCAACTCGCTGCGGGTGTCCAGGCCTTCTTCCAGGGCGGTGACGGTGAGGGGTTCGTCGTCAAGCAAGCGCTTGGCTACCCCGGCTTCGGTGAACCTATCGCCGGGCAGCTTCCCACCGACTGTGATGATGGGCAGGTCGTGCGCGGCGGCGTACTCGGCGGCGAAGCGCACACGGCCGGACAGGATGCGGGAGGGGCGCCCGTCGTATTGCGCAGCGCCGAGGACAATAACGTACTTCACTGTCTGACCACTCTAGCGATGAATGGGAAGGTATCGTGGTGCGCATGACTACTGCTGCTCGTTTTGGTCGCGCCGCCCTTGCTGCTCTTGTGTTGGGGTTGGCCACTGCTAGCCCCGCTATGGCTGCGGATTTCGTTCTT
Source organism: Corynebacterium sp. UMB6689 (assembly GCF_030215295.1). Lineage (NCBI taxonomy): Bacteria > Bacillati > Actinomycetota > Actinomycetes > Mycobacteriales > Corynebacteriaceae > Corynebacterium > Corynebacterium sp. UMB6689. The sequence continues at coordinate 29,915 of NZ_JASOLS010000013.1, forward strand.
GCCGCGCCGGAGGCGGCCTCGCTCACGGATAAGGTAACGGATGAGGCGGGGGTGCTCTCGGATTCGGAAAAGGCCGAGTTGGAAGACAAGATTAGCACACTGCAGCAGGAGCACCACGTGGTCATTTTCGTGGTCTTTGCCTCCTCGCTGCCGGAGGGCGCGGAGAGCTATGCGGACAGCATTGTGAAGTCTAAGGGGCCGAACTCCGCAGCCTATGTGGTGGGCGTGGATGATTCCACCATAGGCGTGCAAACGGGTAATGAGTGGCCGCGCGGGCGTCTAGACGTGATGTATGAGGCGGCTTATGCCAAGCTTGCCGACGGTCACCAGTACGGCCCCTCCGCGCTCGCGCTTGTCGACGCTGCCGCGACCGGTTCTTCGGGGTCCTCTTCTTCCGGCTCGGCTGGTTCCTCCGATTCTGATGGCTCTGGTGACCTGTGGTTGGCGGGCGGCGCGGGTGCGCTGGCTCTTGCCGGTGGTGGCGCCGTGGTGGCGAGCCGGCGCAAGACCAAGAAGGACTCGGCGGCCACGCTGGAGTCGGCGCGCCAGATTGAGCCGAGTAATACCGCACAGCTGGACCGCTTGGATGTGGACACCTTGGAGAAGCTGGCACAGGAAGAGCTGGTCTCCACGGATGAATCGATCCGCCGCGGCAAGGAGGAGCTGGATATTGCGGTGGCCGAGTTCGGCCCCGAGCGCACCCGCCCGTTCACGCGCGCAATGAACCACTCCACGCTGACGTTGCAGAAGGCTTTCCAGTTGCAGCAGAAGCTGCAGGACAACCTTCCGGAATCGACGGCGGAGCGCCGCCAGATGCTGGTGGAGATTATCTCCTCCTGCGGGCAGGCCGATGATGCGCTGGATGAGCAGGCTGCCGACTTTGCCACGATGCGCGATTTGCTCATCAACGCCGGCTCCAAGCTCGATGAATTGACCCAGCGCACGGTGGACTTGCGCGGGCGCCTGCCGCAGGCGCGCACGACGCTGTCCACTCTCAGCGGCTCTTATTCCGAGGAGGTACTGTCCTCCATTGCGGATAACCCGGAGATGGCGGAGGTCTCGCTCGACGAGGCCGAGAAGCTGCTTTCGCGCGGCCGGGAACTGCAGTCCCAGCCCGCTGGCCAACAGGGTCCTTTAGTGGGCTATATCCGCGATGCCGAGCACGCCTTGGAGGTCTCCGACCGCCTCCTCAATGCCGTTGAGAATGCGGAGAACTCGATCACCGCGGCGCGCGATAACCTGCCGGCGCTCATCGATGAGGTTGAGGAAGAAATTGCTGAAGCACAGCACCTCGAGCAGCGCGGCAAGGCCCAGGGCTCCCCTGCCGATTGGTCCGCGCTGGAGTCGCTGCTCGTTCAGGCGCGGGAGGCGCTCAGTGCGGCTCGCCAGCATGGCCAGGCAGACCCGCTGGGTCAGTACACAGCGCTGACGGCTCTCGATAGCAAGCTGGATGAGCAGCTCGATACCGTGCGCGAGACCAACGCCACCCGCGAGCGCCAAATTGCGCTCTACCGCCAGCAGATTGCTGCGGCCGAGTCCGCCATTCAGGCGGCTGAGGACTTGCTTTCCTCGCGTGGTCGCGTGGTGGGCCCCGATGCGCGTGTGGCTCTTGCCGATGCCACCCGCCTCTTCGCCCAAGCCCAGAACTCCGCGTCAAAGGACCTACGCGCGGCGCTCAACTATTCCCGCGATGCGGCTTCTGCCGCGCAGACGTCGCTCAACCGCGCGAAGCAAGACCTGGAGGCTTATCGCCGCCAGGAGCAGCGCCGCCAGGCCACTGATGCCGCGGGCAACATTCTGACCGGCATGGTTATCGGCCAGATTCTCGGCGGAGGCTCCAGCGGCCACCGCGGTGGTGGCTTCGGTGGCGGTTTCGGCGGAGGCTTCTCCGGCGGCGGGGGCTTCGGCGGCGGTGGCTTCGGCGGCGGTGGTGGAGGCGGCTTCCGCGGCGGCTCCTTCTAGCCGCCCCTACTTCCCCTTTCCGCGCCTAGGCCTCGAAGCCCGCGGCCCACACCCGGCATCTCATAACCGGGGCGGCCCCATAAGGCATCTCGCAAAAGGCGCCTTGCAAAAGGCATCTTCTAGAAGGAATTTTTACAGCTAAAAACGCCTTTTGCACCCTCTACATGGCGTTTTCAGCCCCAAAGACGCCTTTTGACAGACGCCATTTGTCAGATGCCTTCTGTCGGATGCCGTCCGCGAGATGCCTTCGGCCGGTTTTCCTGTACACGCATCCGGCGATTGGACCGCGTCTCGGTAGCCGGCCAATCAGTTCCTCGGATACGGGGTGGTGCACATACACGGTAGGCGTAGACCGGTCATGCACATGGTTCTCGTCAAAAGGCTTCTCTCAAAAGGTTGCAGTCAAACGGTTTACCTGGGGGCAAGTAAACCTTTTACACCGAGCTAGATGGTTCGTTTGGGGGCAAACAAACCTTATGACTGCAACCATCTGACGCGAGCCCTCTACCGGCATACCAAGCCGAGCGAGGATGCTCGAAGAGCTCTTCGCTGAGGACAAAGTCCACTGCCCGCATAGCGGTTCTGGTTATACCGCGGAAGGTGGGTTAGGTGCGTAGGGGGCGGGTGGAGCCGTCGAGAAGCAGGCAACAGTAGCTGGTGAAGACGGCGTCGATGAGGGGCAGCTCGCCCACCGCGACTTCGAGGCCGCGGCCCCGCGGAGTGGTGCGAGCGACCTCGGTGGCGGTGCCCGACGTGGCGGAGTCTGGGATAGCGAGAATACGGCGCTGCCGGCGGAATGGATTCGTGCGCTCAAGCAAGTACTCGCGGCCCTGACAGGCCGCGCGCAGCTTGTTCACCGTAAAGCTGGCCTGCTCCGCGGAAAAGTCGGCCCCGCGCACGGTAAAGCGCCGCGCGCCCGGGGTGTGTTTGAAGGCGATGGTGGTGCCCGTATCTGACAGCAGCAGGCCCGTCGGAGTCACGCGGGCGATGACTTCGCCCGCGCCATCCACCAGCGCCTCATCGCGCCACACCCAGCGCTGCATCAGAGAAGCACCGCAACAATGGCGACGATGGTCATGAGCAGCAGCGTCGCGATGATCGGAATCGCGGTTTTCTGCGTCCGGGCCTCCAAGATGACGCGCGTAAACCAGCTCAGGGCAGCAATCTCCGAATGACTGAGGTCATCGGAATCATCGCTGTCCTCGCCTTCGAACTCGAGGATGGCCTTGCGTACGCCAGAGTTCTTGGAGGAAAATTGCGCGATTTTAAGGCCGTCGTGGTCTTCAACAATCCAGTCGCCACCAGCCTCGTTGATGAAGGCAAAGGTGCGCCCGTCCAGCGAGGCCTCCAAACGCTTATCGCGCTTGGGGTTGCCCGCCAGGCGGTAGACGCGGTCATCCTCCAAGGTCACTGACGCGCCCAAGTCATCGAGGCCTAAGCGCCAGTGCTCGCCTTCCACATCCGCCGAGCGTTCCTGGAACATGCCCAACGACGCCGGCCCCTCCCCCACGAGGAGGACCGGGTTCTGGCGGTCACTGCGGTCCCAGCTGGTGTAGTGCATTAGCAGCCAACCAGGCGAGCGGCCAGGTAAGCCTCAAGCTCGTCGAGCTTGACGCGCTCCTGCTCCATGGAGTCACGCTCACGCACGGTGACCGCGTTGTCCTCGAGGGTGTCGAAGTCATAGGTCACGCAGAAAGGCGTGCCGATCTCATCCTGGCGGCGGTAGCGGCGGCCGATGGCACCAGAGACATCGAACTCCACGTTCCAGTTGGCGCGCAGCTTGTTGGCCAGCTCGCGGGCCGGGGTGGACAGTTCTTCCTTCTTGGACAGCGGCAGCACGGCCACCTTGACCGGAGCCAGACGGCGGTCCAGACGCAGCACCACGCGCTTATCGGTACCGCCCTTGGCGTTCGGGGCCTCCTCCTCGTCATAAGCATCGATGAGGAAGGCCATCATGGCGCGGCCCAGGCCGGCAGCCGGCTCGATGACGTACGGGGTCCAGCGCTCGCCAGCCTCCTGGTCAAAGTAGGACAGGTCCTCGCCCGAGCCCTTGGTATGCACGGAAAGGTCGTAGTCCGTACGGTTGGCCACGCCTTCCAGCTCGCCCCACTTGGAGCCTTTGAAGTTGTAGGCGTATTCCACGTCCACGGTGCGCTTGGAGTAGTGGGAAAGCTTCTCCTGCGGGTGCTCGTAGAGGCGCAGGTTCTCCTTCTTGATACCGAGGTCGATGTACCAGTTGAAGCGGTCATCGATCCAGTACTGGTGCCACTCTTCGTCCTCACCCGGTTTGACGAAGAACTCCATCTCCATCTGCTCGAACTCGCGGGTGCGGAAGATGAAGTTACCCGGGGTGATCTCGTTACGGAAGGACTTACCAATGTTGGCGATGCCGAACGGCGGCTTCATACGCGCCGAGGTCATCACGTTCTTGAAGTTCACGAAGATGCCCTGCGCGGTCTCCGGGCGCAGGTAGTGCAGACCCTGCTCATCATCGACCGGACCCAGGAAGGTCTTGAGCAGGCCGGAGAAAGCCTTCGGCTCGGTCCAGTCACCCGGCTGGCCGGTCTCCGGATCATTAATATCCGCAAGGCCGTTGGCCGGCTCATGGCCGTGCTTTTCCTCGTAGGCCTCAATCAGGTGGTCGGCGCGGTAGCGCTTACCGGTGTGCTTGGACTCCACCAGCGGGTCGGTGAAGACCTCAACGTGGCCGGAGGAGACCCACACCTGGCGCGGCTGGATCACAGAAGTATCGACACCCACGACATCATCGCGGGACTGCACCATGTGGCGCCACCACTGGCGCTTGATGTTCTCTTTGAGCTCGACGCCAAGCGGGCCATAGTCCCACGCAGAGCGGGAACCGCCATAAATCTCACCTGCCTGGTAGACCAAGCCGCGGCGCTTACACAGGCTGACGACGGTATCAATGACGGATGCCATAGCTAATGGGACTCCTCTGGTAGGGGACAGTCTTTATACAGTGCGGCCTAGTCTAGCGTGCCCCTTAGCACCGCGTGCCTTCACCCCAGAAGTGTGGTGCATTTTATACACATTTCCGCATTCTTCAGCTATAGTGCCGATAGCTCTCTTTTTAACTCTCCACCGATAGAAATGACTGAAGGTGAACGGCGTGACCAACACCCAGACTGACACCCCTCCCCTCGATCTGGCGGCGGCTGCCTCCGTCATTAGCGCTTTGGATTCACCGTTGCGCATCGACATCATCCAGCGCCTGGCCGAGCGCGATCACTACGTCCACGAACTGGTCTCCGCGACCGGCAAATCGCAGCCACTTATTAGTCAGCACCTGCGGGTTTTGAAACGCGCGAACATCGTCGACAGCGAGCGCACCGGCCGCGAAGTCCGTTACTCTTTGGTGGCCCCTAAAGTGCTGCCTTTGCTTCGCGACGCCTCACTGGCCACCTCTTAATGGAAGTGTGTTGATAAACTAAGCCCCATGGCCATCCACGACAGTATTCCCAAACTCGGCGCTCGCAATACCCGCCAGCGCACCGCCGTCGTTGAGGTCCTGCGCAGTCTCGACAAGTTCGTCTCTGCCAAGGACATTCACCAGGCGCTTCTCGACGGTAACCAGAAAGTCGGCCTCACCACCGTCTATCGCACGCTCCAATCACTCTCGGAGATTGAAGCTGTTGACGCGCTCCACATGCCCTCCGGCGAGACCCTCTACCGCCATTGCGAGAGCGATGCGCACCACCACCACTTGGTGTGCACCAAATGCGGCCGCACCGAAGAAATCGATGGCGGCCCGATTGAAGAGTGGGCCTCCTCGGTAGCCAAGGAGCACGACTTCGAGCTCACCGGGCACGATGCCGAAATCTTCGGCATCTGCGCCGAGTGCCGCGCGGCGTCTTAGACACGCCACTTTTCCTGCCACATCGAGGATATCTTCATCCCCCTCGACAGCACTACACAGCTCGCGCGCTACTTGACGCCGCCGAAGCGGCGGTCACGCCGCGCGTACTCCTCCACCGCGGCGAACAAGTCTTCCGGAGTGAAATCCGGGAAGAGCTTGTCCTGGTAAATCATCTCTGCGTAAGCCGACTGCCACAGCAGGAAGTTGGAGGTGCGCTTCTCACCGGAGGGGCGCAAGAACAAATCCACGTCTGGCATATCGGGGTCATACATCACCGAGCTGACCGTCTTCTCATTGATGGAGCGCGGGTCCAGCTCGCCGCGGGAGACTTGCTCGGCGAGTTTCCGGATGCCGTCGACAAGCTCGGCGCGACCACCGTAGTTCACGCACATCACCAAGGTCATCTTGGTGTTGTCCTTAGTCAGCTCCTCTGCGGCCTCGAGCTCCTTGATCACAGAGCGCCACAGGCGCGGGCGGCGGCCGGCCCAGACCACGCGCACTCCCCTCTCGTTGAGCCAGTGTCGCTGGCGGCGCAGCACATCGCGGTTAAAGCCCATGAGGAAGCGGACTTCCTCCGCGCTGCGGCGCCAATTCTCGGTGGAGAAGGCATAGGCGGAAAGGTAAGGAACACCGAGGGAGAGGCAGGCATCGACGACGTCGAGAAGCACAGCTTCTCCCCTACGATGGCCCTCGGTGCGCTTCATGCCGCGCTCCTCTGCCCAGCGGCCGTTGCCGTCCATGACCAGCGCGATGTGGCGCGGCAGGAACTCCTGCGGGATAGCGGGCGGATGAAGAACTCGGTTCGGGTCAGGCGTAATCACGGGTTACAGTCTACTGTTCCATGATCCCCAACGCGCCAACGCTTCGCTCAAGATGCCATTGCAGGTGCGCGCGGGTGAGGCGATGGGCCTCTTGGGCTTGGGCGTTCGTCGGCTGGCTGGGGTGGTCATGGGCGATGAGCCACATGTGGTGCAGGGTTTCTGGGTCTACCTCGGCGGCGCCTGGTGGGCGGCATTGGTGGCAGGCGGCCCCGCCCACGGCTGGGTGGAAGGCGTGGTGCGGGCCGGGTCTTTGGCACTGGGCGCAATCGAAAAGGCTGGGAGCCCAGCCGGCGTGGGACATGGCTTTGAGAAGGAAGGCATCGAGAAGCATGAGCGGATCGCCGTGCTGAAGCTTGTCGAGGACATCGACGCAGGCCTCATAGAGGTAGGGATCGCCGGGGGCATCAGCGGCGGCGAGGCGCTCGGCGGATTCGAGGGCAGCACACGCAGCGGTATAGCGCTCGTAGTCCTCGATGATGCGCGCGCCGAAGTAATCCACGGTATCGGCCTGGGAAATGGTGTAGAGGTTACGCCCGGGATAAAGCTGAACGTCGAGGTTAACGAAGAGCTGCAGGCGCGAGCCGAAGCGCGACTTGGCGCGGCGCACTCCCTTGGCCACCCCGCGCACGAGGCCGTGGTGGCGGGTCAAGAGCACGATGATGCGGTCCGCCTCGCCGAAATCATAGGAGCGGATGACAAGGGCGCGGTCGCGGAAGTTTTCGCGCATGTGGAAGTTCTCCGGCTTTTAGAAGCCCAGGCGGCCCAGCGCCTTCGGGTCCGACTGCCAATTCTTAAGCACCTTAATACGCAGGTCAAGGTAGACGTTTTGGCCAAGGAGCTGAATGATTTCCTTGCGGGCGGTACCCACGATGCGGCGGAAGCGGCGGCCGTCCTTGCCTTCGATGATGCGCTTCTGGCCGGGGCGCTCCAGGTAGAGGATGGCGTGGACGTTGAGGACGTCCGGGCGCTCCTGGCTAGGCAGAATCTCATCGACCTCGACGGCAACCGAGTGCGGCAGCTCGTATTTCAGACCGGAGAGCGCAGACTCGCGGATCAGCTCGGCGATGCGCTTGGACTGGTCTTCGTCGGTGACGTGGTCATCGGGGTAAAACTTGGGGCCTTCGGGCAGGTGGTCCACGATGACCTGGGTCAGCTCATCCAGCTGCACGCGCTCGGTGGCGGAAACGGGGATGACCACGGCATCGGGGTTCTCTTCCGCGAGCAGCTCGTGCAGGGCAAGCAGCTGGGCGCCGACTTGGTCCTTGGACGCTTTATCTAGCTTGGTGACGATGCCGATGATGGGGGTCTTCGGCGCGACCTTGCGGACGTTCTCCAAGATCCAACGATCGCCGGGGCCAATCTTCTCATCCGCGGGGATGGTCAGGCCGATGACGTCAACGTCTGCATACGTGTCTTTGACTACCTCGTTGAGGCGCTCGCCGAGCAGAGTGCGCGGGCGGTGCAGGCCAGGTGTGTCGACGAGGACGATCTGCGCATCCTCGCGGTGCACCAGGCCGCGGATGGGGTGGCGGGTGGTCTCGGGCTGGTCCGCCGTGATGGCGATCTTCTGCCCCACCAGCGCGTTGGTCAGGGTGGACTTGCCGGTGTTGGGGCGGCCGACGAAAGACACGAAGCCGGAGCGGAAGCCCTCGGGCGTGTCGGTGTACTGCGAGTAGTCGGCGGGGTTGGCTTCGCCCTCGGCTGGTAGGTCGGCGAAGGCGGCATCGAAATCAGTGCTCATATTGCCTCATATCATAACGCACGCACCGGTGGTTCCTTCGCGCTGCGCAGATGGTTCCAGTCAGACGGTTCTAGTCATAAGGTTTCCTTGCCCCCAAACGAACCATCTAGCGACCTGCAGAAGGTTTGTTTGCCCCCAAGAGAACCTTCTGACCCGAACCATGTGAGTAGAACCTTATGGCTGGAAACCACATCGTTGAAGGTGGGCCACGAAAGCAGCGGTGCGCGAGGGTGAGAGTTGATGGCGCGAGCGTATCCGCCGCATGGCGACTGCGAAAAAGCTTGCGCCACATGGCATCTTCCAGGAGGCATCTGTTAAAAGGCGTTTTCACGCCTAAAAACGCCTTTTGCGGCGTCCAGAAGGCGTTTTTACTACCAGAGACGCCTTTTGGGAGATGCCGTTTGCCGGGCACCTTTTGCGGGACCACAGCGAAGGCTGACGGCAGGGCCACGTAAGGCCGAGACTCAGACTGGTGCGCGAGACCGCCAAGCCTCAAGCTGCAAAGGCGCGCGGGCAGCGGTCACGGATTGGCGGCTAGAGCTCCTCCACCCGGAACTGCAGCTGCGGGTGAGCAAAGGCGTCCTGCGACTCGATGAGCAGCAGCTCCTGCGAATCCGCCTCGTAGGTGTTCTGCAGCAAGTCGAAGACCGAAGAAGCCGTGCGCTTGAGCGCTTCCTTCGCATCGTGGGTTTCCACGTAGTGGCCGGTGAAAAGCGAGGCCGTGACGTCACCCGAACCGTTGCGCTTGAACGGTAGCTTGGGGGTGCTCACCAGGAAGGCGCGCTCGCCATCAACGGCGAGCATCTCGATCTCGTCCTCGCTGGTCTCTGGGCGCTGCACCGAGGTCACCAGCACGGTCTTCGGACCGATCTCCTGCGCGCGCTTCACCGCGGCAAGCGTTTGCTCCAAGGTGCCTACCTCAGAGTCTGTCAGGTACCCCAGCTCGAACTGGTTCGGGGTGATGATGTCCGCGACTGGAACGACCTTATCGCGCAGCAGCGGCGGGATTTCGTCGGAGACGAAGCAGCCGGACTTGGCGTTACCCATGACCGGGTCGCAGGCGTAGAGGGCCTTCGGGTTCACAGCCTTGATGCGGTTTACCGCGTCCACGATGGCACCGGCAATATCCGGCCCACCCTGGTAGCCGGACAAGATCGCATCAATGCGCGGGAAAGCACCGCGCTTCTCGATGCCGTCCACAATCGCCGTGACCTCTTCCGCCGGGATCATCGGCCCGCCCCAATCGCCATAACCGGTGTGGTTGGAGAAGTTCACCGTGTGAATCGGCCACACCTCATGGCCAGCGCGCTGAAGGGGAAAGACTGCTGCGGAGTTGCCCACGTGGCCGAAGGTGACGTGGGACTGGATGGAGAGGATGTTCATAATCCTCTATTGTGCTACGTCCCACCACACACCTCAACGATTGGCCTTATTTAGCAAACACGCTGTCTTAGCGCGGCCGTGTCAGGCGCGGCACCAAGCCCGCGCCGGGCCACTTTAGATGCCGCCGCCGGGTACTTCCTTGTCCAGCTCGGCGCGCTCGGCGGCATCCGGGAAGGCCTTCGGGCCAGAAGGCTTAGGTTGGTAGCTCACGCCGCGTGCTGCCAAGTCCTCGTACCAGTCCGCCAGCAGCTCATTCTGCAGGCCGAACATTTCCTTCTCTTCCGCCGCAGTCGTGTGGTCATAGCCCAGCAGGTGCAGGCAACCATGCACGGTGAGCAGAGCCAGCTCGTGCCCCAGGGAGTGGCCGGCCGCGGTGGCTTGGCGCTGCGCAAACTCCGGGCAGAGTACGATATCACCCAGCATGGCCGGTCCGGCCTCCGCTGCGTCGGGGCGCCCGCCTGTAGCACCCGGGGTGAGCTCATCCATGGGGAAGCTCATCACGTCGGTCGGGCCTTCCAGGTCCATCCAGCGCACGTGCAGCTCCGCGATGGTGTCCAGGTCCACCGCGGTAATGGTGCACTCGGCATCCGGATTCACGTCGAGGCGGCCGAGGGCGTAGGAGCAGACGTCGATCAGCATCTCCTCGTTGACGCCGTCATAGCCGGACTCGTTGATAAACTCGATGCTCATTTCTTCTCCTCCTGCTCAGCAAAATTGTCGTAGGCCTCCACGATGCGCCCGACCAGCTGGTGGCGCACCACATCAGCAGAGCCCAGCTCCGCGAAGTGGATATCCGGCACGCCCTTCAGGATGCGGCGCACCAGGCGCAGACCGGAGACCTGGCCACCCGGCAAGTCCACCTGGGAGATATCACCGGTCACCACGATGGTGGAGCCAAAGCCCAAACGCGTCAGGAACATTTTCATCTGCGCCGGCGTGGTGTTTTGGGCCTCGTCGAGGATGACGAAGGCATCGTTGAGCGTGCGGCCACGCATATAGGCCAAGGGGGCGACCTCAATGATGCCGGCTTCCATGAGCTTCGGAATCATCTCCGGGTCGATCATGTCCCGCAAAGCGTCGTAGAGCGGGCGCAGGTAGGGGTCGATCTTGTCATTGAGGGTGCCAGGCAAGAATCCCAGCTTCTCCCCTGCTTCCACGGCCGGGCGGGTCAAGATGACGCGGCTGACCTGCTTGGCGCGCAGGGCCTGGACGGCCTTGGCCACCGCCAGGTAGGTCTTACCGGTACCGGCCGGACCAATGCCAAAGACAATCGTGTTCTCGTCAATGGCCTGCACATAGCGCGACTGCCCCACCGTCTTCGGGCGCACGGCCTTGCCGCGACGCGAGACGATATCGGCCGCAAGCGTCTCAGACACGGAGGCTGGAGCATCCACTGTGACAAGGTCCAGGGTGTGCTTCACGGTATCCGTGCTCACCGGATGGCCGCGGCGTGCAATCGCCTCGAGCTCCTCTAAAACCTTGCGTGCGCGGGCCACCTCATAATCCGGGCCGGCAGCCGTAACTGTGGTCCCGCGGGCAAAGAGGTCCACGCCCACGAGGTTGCCCAAAACGCGCAGGTTATCGTCCGCCGGCCCCAGCACGGTGGCGAGGTAGGCGGAATCGAGATCAAACTTGGTGGTGATAATAGGCACGCCCAAAAGGCTACCAGCGCGCGGTCAGGGTGCCGATGCTGGCCAAGGCCACCATGCTTGCCGACGCCGTCCGCAACACCTCCGGCCCCAACTTGATCGCCGTCGCACCGGCCTCTTGCAAGCGAGCTAGTTCCTCCGCGCCGATACCGCCCTCCGGCCCCACCAGCAGGTAGATGGTTCCGGTGGAGTCGAGGTCCTCCAGATCCTTGAGCCGCGCTTGAGCTTCCTCGTGGAGGACCAAGGCGCGGGTGCCGGACATCTCCTGGCACAGCTGGCGGGTAGTAAGCGGGCCGCGCACCGCGGGTACGCGCACTCGGCGCGATTGCTTCGCCGCCGCCACGGCTGCAGATTCCCACTTCGCTAGCGCCTTCGGGGCCTTCTTGGCATCCCATTTGGACACGCAGCGATCCGCCTGCCAGGCGATGATCTCATCCGCCCCGGCCTGGGTAGCCAGGTCGACGGCGAGTTCGGCGCGCTCAGACTTGGGGATAGCCTGGACCACGACCACCCTCGGGGAGGGTTCGGGGAGGATCGCGAGGTCGTCGACAAGCGCGACCAGCGTGTCCTTGCCCTGCGTATCAGTGATGGTGGCGGTAGCGCGGCGCCCGGACCCATCGATCAGGACCAAGTGCTCCCCTGGGCCCATGCGCTTGACGGTGACCGCGTGGCGGCCCTCCGCACCATCGAGGCCCACCGGCTGGCTGACCTCCGCGAGGGAAAGATCCGGGTGGAGGAAGACGGGTAAAGACATTAGCGGCGGAACTTATCGCGGAAGCGGCTAAAAAGGGATTCGCCCTGGCCATCCCCGGCATGGTGGACCTCGGTGCCTCCGTGGCCGGCGGCGCGGACCTTTTCGAGGGCCTCGCGGGTCTTCTTATCCAGGTCCGTCGGGATCACCACATCCACGTGAGCGTGGAGGTTGCCGAATCCGTCGGTGCGCAGGCGCGGCATGCCCTTGCCCTGGAGGGTGATGGATTCGCCCGGCTGGGTGCCCGGCGCGATATCGATGGTGAGCTCCTCGCCGTCGAGCTGCTCGACGGTGCAGGAAGAGCCCAGAGCTGCATCCACCATGGGCACGCGCACGGTCAGGTGCAGGTCATCAGCATTGCGCTCGAAAACGGGGTGCGGCTCGGTGTGTACCTCGACGTAGAGGTCACCAGCGGGGCCGCCGCCGTGGCCGACCTCGCCCTGGGAAGCCATGCGGATGCGCATGCCATCACCAATGCCGGCGGGGATGTTCACCGTAATATCGCGGCGCTTGCGCACGCGGCCATCGCCACCGCAGTGGCCGCAGGGATCGGTGACTACTTCGCCGAAGCCATAGCACTTCGGGCAATCGCGGGTAGTCATCATGTTGCCCAGCATGCTGCGCTGGACCTCCTGAACCTGGCCCATACCGCCACAGTGATCACAGGTCACCGGCTTGGACTTGGACTCAGAACCAGAGCCCTCACAACGGTCACAGACCACGGCGGTATCGACCTTGACCTGCTGCTTCACTCCGCTATAAGCCTCTTCGAGGGTAATCGTGGTGCGCAGCAGCGCGTCATCGCCGGGCTGCACACGGGAACGCGGGCCGCGGGAGGCCGCTCCCCCACCGAAGAACTCGGCGAAGATATCCCCGAGGCCGCCGCCACCGAAACCACCAAAGCCGCCGCCCTGGGCCGCGCGCTCCTCCATGGGGTCACCACCCATGTCCACAACCTGGCGCTTCTGCGGATCCAGCAGAACCTCCTGTGCAAGGGAAGCCTCGCGGAACTTCTCCGCGGCCTCCTCATCGCCCGGGTTCACATCCGGGTGGTACTTGCGCGCTAGCTTGCGGTAGGCCTTCTTAATCTCGGCGTCGGACGCCGACTTTTCTACACCAAGAATGCCGTAGTAGTCACGAGCCACGTACTGTCATCCTTCTATATCTCGTTGATACTAAATCTAATCCGACGGGCCAGCTTACTCGCCCGCCAAAATTTCACTCACATAGCGTGCAACGGCGGAGACCTTGGAGATTGTTCCCGAGTAATCCATATACGTCGGACCCACCACACCTAACCCGCCAAGTGCTGCGGCCTCCGAGCCTGTGCCGAATCCATAGCGCGTAGCTACGACAGAGGTTTGGCGCAGCTCATCGGCTTCGTTTTCCTCGCCAATAGATACTGAAACATTGCCCAGGTCCGGCACGCGGGCCAGCAATTTCAGCACCACGACCTGTTCTTCAAGAGCCTCGATGATAGAGGGCAAACCCTCGGTCAGGGCCACGCGGGTGAGGTTGGAGGTGCCCGCCATGATCAGGCGATCGGAGGGCTGCTCCACGAGGGTCTCAATCAGCGTCGTCGCGGCCTTGAGAAGATGGGGGCGGATATCGGCCGGGGAGTCGTCGACAAGCGCGGCCAGCTCCACCGAGGCTTCCGTGAGCGTCTTGCCCTCCAGGGCGGTGTTGAGGATATCGCGCAGGCGGTGGGTCTGCTCGGGGTCGATGACATCATCGAGCTCCACATTGCGCTGATCGACGCGCCCATTATCCGTAATCAACACCAAGAGCAGACGCACCGGTGAGAGTGCCACGACCTCGCAGTGCTTCACGCGGGAGACCTTGAGGTTAGGCATCTGCACCACGGCCGCTTGCTTAGTTACCTGGGCCAACAGCTGGACAGAGCGGCGCAGCACGTCTTCCAAATCCACGCCGCCCTCGAGGAAGGTGAGCATGGCGCGGCGCTCGGCCTTGGAAAGCGGCTTAACATCGTGCAGCGTATCGACGAACTGGCGGTAGCCCTTCTGCGTGGGCACGCGCCCGGAGCTGGCGTGCTCTTGGGCGATGAGGCCTTCGGCTTCGAGCACGGCCATGTCATTGCGAATCGTCGCCGAGGACACGCCCAGCTGGTAGCGCTCGAGCAGGGCCTTGGAGCCGACGGGCGATTGCGAGGCGATGTAGTCCGCGACGATGGCGCGCAGGACCTCTTGGCGGCGGGCATCGGTGGAGCTAGACATGTCTTTAAGGCTATCCGTTCTGGCGGGCAAGTGTGGAAGCTGGTGCCAATCTGCCTCGGTGCGCTGGTAGCCCGCCACCACTTCCCGCAGGTTCCAAAGTGCGTTCTTAGAAGCGTCCATCATGCGCTTCCAGGTGGCTCGAAAACTGATGGTCCCTTTAGTCTGGTCTCTTTTGAGGACAAAGAGACCATCTGCGGGCCCATTTCCTGCGATAGATGGTCCCTTTTCGCCGTAAACGGACCAAATTAACGGGACCAAACTAAAAGGACCACTTAAAAGACTAACCGTATCGAAAGCGACTAACAGGTTTCTCGACGTGGAGAGAGAAACTAACACCGACTAACACCGCTATCAAACTTCCCGACGACAGGAGCAAAACTAACAAATTCCCAGCGGGGCTAACTTTAAGTCACTATGTCTCCTCGGTATCGAAAGGCCAAGGCTTGGCCACTTCTTCGCGGCTTCGCGGTTGCATCACACAGATGGTTCTACTCAGATGGCTCAGGTCATACGGTTTACCTGCCCCCAAACGAACCTTCTAGCAGCCTAAGGAAGGTTTGCTTACCCCCAAACGAACCTTCCGACCGGAGCCTTTCCACTGGAACCATGTGCGGAAGGCTGAGGACAGGCCACGAGCAGGGTACGGCCGCTAATGAGCCAGCTGATGCGGATCCGGAGGTCGGCCCGCAGGCGGGGCAAGCCCCCTAGCGAGCGGTGCCTTCGGCGGTATCTTCGGCGACGAGGAGGTCGGTGATGATGCCGTCCGCGAGCAGGCGGCCTGCCTTGGTCACGCGAAGGCGGTCACCGGCGCGCTCGAGCAGGCCGCGCTCGATGAACCGCGCGGCCACGGGCTCCGCCGCCGGCGCGAGCCAGGACGCAGGAATGCCCTCGCGCAGGCGCAGTCCCAGCATGATGCGCTCGGTATGACGGTCAGCCTCCGTGAGCTGCTCGCGCTCCTTGATGGGCAACTCGCCCTCGCCTACCGCCTTGATGTAGGTCCGCGGGTTCTTCACGTTATAGAAGCGCTCGTTGCCTAAGTGCGAATGCGCGCCCGGGCCCGCACCCCACCAGTTGCTGTCCACCCAGTAAATGCGGTTGTGCTGACACTCCCCGCCCGGCTTGGCCCAGTTGGACACCTCATACCACTCAAAACCTTCGGCCTCGAGCGTGGAGGAGATCATCTCATAGCGCCGGGCCAGCACGTCCTCATCCGGTGCGGGCAGGAGGCCCTTGGACACCTTGCGGGCCATACGCGTGCCATCCTCCACGATGAGCGAATACGCACTTATGTGGTCCACCCCGGTCTCCAGGGCGCGCTCCAAGGTCAGGGCAACGTCGGCATCTTCTTCAGTCGGCGTGCCATAAATCATGTCGAGGTTGACGTGCTCAAAGCCCGCAGCGATGGCTTCGCGCGCGGCATCGAAGGCGCGGCCCGGCGTGTGGGCTCGCTCCAACACGGCGAGCACCCCCGGCGAGGCGGATTGCATGCCCAGGGAGAGGCGGGTGAAGCCGGCGTCGAGAAGCCCGGCGAAGTACTCCGGCGAAGTGGATTCCGGGTTGGATTCCGTGGTGACCTCCGCGCCCGGGGCGAGGCCAAAGGTATCGCGGACCTTCGACAAGACACGGCCCAGGCCCTCAGCACCCAGCAGACTCGGCGTACCGCCACCGATAAAAACTGTTTCGGCCTCACGGCCCACCTGGGCCGCCGCCATCTCCAGTTCCTTCTCCAGCGCAGCCAGATAATCGCTGGTCAGATCCCCTCCCAGCTCACCCGGGGTATAGGTGTTGAAGTCGCAGTAGCCACAGCGGGAGGCACAGAAGGGGACGTGAATATAGAGACCAAAGGGATCCATGGGGAACAAAGTATCCGACAGCGCCGTTAAAGCGGTAGTCTATAGTGCAGATTTGCCACCCCGATTAGTGAAGAAAGGCCTCTTTTAAGTGGAACCTCCGAGTCGATGTCCCCGCCGCCTACGTAAGGCGGTGGGGTAAGCCGTGTTATCTGCCATCCTGATGATTCTGGCGGGTTTCGCCGTCATCGCTCTCATTATCGTGGCCAACGCCTACTTCGTGGCGCAGGAATTCGCCTTCATGTCGGTGGACCGCACGCAGCTGCGCCAGCGCGCCGCGACGGGGGATAAGTCCGCGGAGCGCGCACTCAAGATCACCCAAAAGACCTCCTTCATGCTTTCCGGCGCGCAGCTGGGTATCACGATCACGGGCCTGCTCATTGGTTATGTGGCCGAACCCCTCGTGGGCCAAGGCCTGGGCCAGCTGCTCGGCGGCGTGGGCGTGCCCACGGGCGTGTCTGTCGCCATCGGCACGGTGACCGCGCTGGCGGTGTCGACAGTTCTCACGATGCTCTTCGCCGAGCTTTTCCCGAAGAACTACACCATCGCCGCACCCATGAAGTCAGCGCTGTGGTTGTCCGCATCCACGATGTGGTACCTCAAGATTTTCGGCTGGCTCGTCCACTTCTTCGAGTATTCCTCCAATGCCCTTCTCAAGGTCTTCGGTATCGAGCCGGTGGAGGATGTCGATTCATCTGCCACCACCGATGACCTGGAGTCCATCGTGGATGCCTCCCACGAGGCCGGCGACTTGGATGAGGACACCTACCTGGTCCTCGACCGTCTCCTCGACTTCCCCGAGCACGACGTGGAACACGCCATGATTCCGCGCTCGCGCGTGGATGTCATCGAGCCGGAGACCACCATTGGTGAGGTGCGCGAGATGATGTCGGAGAACCACACCCGCTACCCCATCATCGACGATGAGCACAATCCCATCGGCGTGGTGCACCTCTACGACGTGCTGGGCAGTCAGCTGCCCCTGGCCACCCCGGCCCGGGAAATCATGAAGGAACCCGTGGTGGTGCCGGAGCTCATGCCGCTTCCCGACGTCGTCACGGAGCTTCGTGATGCCGACGAGAAACTCGCCTGCGTCATCGACGAATACGGCGGCTTCGTCGGGATCGTGACCATGGAGGACTTGGCCGAGGAAATCCTCGGCGATGTCACCGACGAGCACGACCTCGAAGAGACCGAGGAAATCACCGAGCAGGACGAGACGCACTGGATCGTCGACGGTGACACCCCCATCGACGAGGTCGAGCGCGCCATTGGCCACGACCTGCCGGAGGGCGATTTCGAAACCGTCGCCGGCCTGCTCATCGCGCATTCCGGCACGTTACCGGACGAGGGTGAAAAGCTCTCCATCGAGCTCGAGGCCGAACCGGAAGATTGGGTCGATGGTGACGAAGCCCCCATCCGCACGCTCAACGTGCGCGTCGAGGAAATCGACCGCCACGTGCCCTCCGTCCTGGCACTCGAGCTGGTAGAGGAATTCCCGGAAGGAGAGGATGACTAATGACTGATACCTGGTGGTTTAACCTCCTTGTCACTATTCTCATCATCGCTGCTTCCGCGTTCTTCGTGGTCATCGAGTTTTCCCTCATGGGGGCGCGCCGCAACCGCTTGGAGGAGACTGCGGAATCCTCGGCGGCTTCGCGTGCGGGCCTACGCTCGCTGAATGAGCTGACCGTCATGCTGGCCGGTGCCCAGCTGGGCATTACCGCCGCGACCTTCGTCCTCGGTGCGGTGACCAAACCTTGGGTCCATCACCTGCTTATGACCCCACTGGAGGCCCTTGGCCTGCCGCTGGGCGTTGCTGACGTCATTTCCTTCCTGCTGGCCCTTTTCGTGGTGACCTTCCTGCACCTGGTCATTGGTGAGATGGCGCCGAAGTCCTGGGCCATCGCCCACCCGGAGACCGCCCTTCAGCTCATCGCGGTGCCTGCCCGCGGCTTCATTTGGCTCTTCCGTCCGCTGCTGCTCTGGATCAACAAGATGGCCAACAAGCTGGTGACGATGACCGGCGAGGAACCTGTCGACCGCGCTGGTGCGGCCGGCTATGACGCGGAGACCCTTCGCCACTTGGTCGAGCACTCGCGCCTGACGGGCACGCTTGACGATGACTCCGCCAACCAGATCACCGGCGTCATCGAACTGGAAGCCGCCACTGCGGCCCAGTTGGCCCGCGAGCACGGCTCGGAAATCCTGCCGCTATCCTCCGATGCTACCGTGGCTGAACTTCATGATCTGGTGGTGCGCAAGTCCATCATGCGTGTGCTGGTCTACCCGCGTACTTCGCGCATCCCGCGCATCGTTCACGTGCGCGATACCTTGCTCGCGGACCCGGAAACCCCGGTGCTGGATTTCTCCCGCCCAGCACTGGCGGTGGGCTCCTCCTCCACCGTGCAGAAGACTCTGGACCAGATGCGCGCCCGCAACGAGCAGCTCGTCATGGTGGGCAAACCCACCAAAGACAAGACCGTGTGGATCCTCACCTGGGATGACATCATGGGCCAGCTGTGGCCGCAGATTACGGAGCAGCTGGACCAGGCCGCGCCGGCCACCAAGAACCCAGGGGCTTAGCGCGTACGCGCTAAGCCCCTGGCACACGAAGCTAGACGGTGGCACGCAAAGTTATTCGTGCCACACTAGCAGCGAAGAGCGCCGCCGAGAGAGGGAATCTCGGCGGCGCTCTTCTTAGGTAATCCTTGTGTGTTGGCAACAAGGAAGTCTGTGATGCGGCGACTATGCGGTCGTGGCGGCCTTCTTCTGGCGCTTGGCGCGCACACGGGCGACGACGGCGTCAATACGCGCGCGCTCCTCCAAGAAAGGCGGCGGGTTATGCCCGCGCATGGTGCGCACATAAGCGGGGTGCGCCTCCACGACAGTGTGACGCCAAGCCTGCACGGCGATGAGTGAAGATTCACCCGCGCGCTTGTACAGGTTCGGCAGGGAGACAACATCGAGGTTGCGAGCCACCGCGTCGGTTTGCGCCAGCACGTACTCGACCAGCTCGCGCAAATAGGCGGCCACCGCGGCGGTGCGGCCACGCAGGGTTTCCGCCAGCTCCGAGACCACAACGGGCGGGCCGGAGATGGGCAAGCCCTCAGCCAACGCGCGGGCGGTAAGCTGCTTCGGCTCCTCCACATCATTGTCACCGGAGGAGGCAGCGGAGATGGTGCCGGACTTCAGGCCGGAGACCAGCGCGTGGCGCAAGCCGATGAGCTCGCCGACACAACGCCCAGAATCCACGCGGGCGTCTTCGACGATATCCCCCAGCTCGGCCAGACAGTCGAGGGCGAGTTCATCGTCCCAGTCCTCAATGGCCTCGATGAGGTGCTCGATGTAGTCAACGACTTCATCGCCGATGTTATAGATTTCTTGGGTCAGCTCACGGTGGCGCAGCTCGGCTGCGATCTTGTGCATAGGCTGCCCTTTCCGTGAGAACCTCTAGTTGAGGTTTAGAGTTTTTCTGACCCCGCTGACTCTATTAGAGATCCACCCATTCGGCTGCGCGACACTCCGAAGGAATTCACAGACTCCATCCAGCCTTATTTCTTGCCGGCGTAGAGGCGCTCAATATCCGCTGCGTAGCGCTGCGCCACGACATAGCGCTTGACCTTCATCGTGGGGGTGAGCTCGTTACTTTCCTCGGTGAGGTCCTGGTCGAGGATGACGAACTTCTTAATACCCTCCGCGTGGGAAACGGTGGCGTTGACCTGGTTAATGGCGTCCTGGATATCCGCGCGCAGCGCCGGATCAGCCGCTACTTCGCGCATTCCCTTGGTCGCGGAGATGTTGTGATCGGCCTTCCAGCGCTTGAGCGCATCCTCATCCAGGGTGAGCAACACGCCGACGAACGGCTTGCCGTCACCGACCACCATGGCTTGGGAAATCAGCGGGTGGGAGCGCAGGATATCTTCCATCGGGCCAGGAGAGACGTTCTTGCCGCCAGCGGTGACGATGAGATCCTTCTTGCGGCCAGTGATGACGAGCTTGCCATCCTCATCAATCTCACCCAGGTCGCCGGTGTTGTACCAACCGTCCTGCAGGGCGTTCTCGGTGGCTTCCTCGTTCTGCCAGTAGCCCTTAAAGACGATATCGCCCTTGATCATGATCTCGCCATCGTCGTTAATGCGCATCGTCGTTCCGCCCAGTGGCGGACCAACGGTACCGATGGATTGATCGACAAAGTCGACAGCGGCGGCCGCGGCGGTCTCCGTCAAGCCATAGCCCTCATAGATGGTCACGCCGATGCCGCGGTACCAGTGCAGCAAATCCTGCGAGATGGCCGAACCACCGGAGATGCAATATTTAACGTCGCCGCCCATGGCTTGACGGATGGCGGAGTAGACCAGCTTGTCAAAAGCCTTGTGCTTGGCCTTAAGGACACGGTTAGGCCCCTCCGGAGTATCCAGCGCCTTCGAGTACTCGATAGCGACCTTCTCCGCGCGATCGAAAATGGCGCCCTTGACCGCAGAAGAACCGTGGGCCTTGGCGGAGGCACCGTTGCGTACCTTCTCAAAGACGCGCGGCACACCCAGGATCAGGTTCGGGCGGGAGCGCGCGAATTCGATGGTGATGGTGCTGAAGTCGGACCAGTGGTTCTGGGAGGCACCGCCGATGGTGACCGCCAGCGACACCGCGCGGCTAAAGACGTGTGCCAAGGGCAGGAAGGTCAGAACGTGGGAACCCGGCACGGCGATGGCGCCAATGGGGTTGGTCAGCAGGCCGCGGGCCTCCGCGAGCCAGTTGCGGTGGGTCAGCATGCAGCCCTTGGGGCGCCCGGTAGTGCCGGAGGTGTAGACCAACGAGGCGACGTCATCGGTGCCCGTGGCCTCGATGCGCTGGTCGACGGTATCGTCACTGACATCGCGGCCCTCAAACTTCAGAGTATCGATGGCGGAAGAGTTGATCTCTAGGATGCGGCGCAGCTGGGAAGGAGAGCCGTGCAACTGTGGGGTGCCATCCTCTTGCAGCTTCAGGTGTTTGACCAGCTCGGAGTGCTCGCGGGTTTCCGTGATGGCGAGGATGGCACCGGAATCCTCGATAATCCACTGGACTTGGGACATCGACGAAGAGGGGTACACCGGAACGGAGATAGCACCGGCCGCCCAGATGGCGTAGTCCAGCAGGGACCACTCATAGCGGGTGGTAGAGATAAGGGCTACGCGGTCGCCCTGCTCCACGCCGAAAGCAATGAGCCCCTTGGCCACCGCGTAGACCTCCTCCACGAATTCTTTAGCGGTCACGTTGACCCACTCATAGTTCGCGGGGCGGGTAAACAGCACGCCATGTGGGCGGGCGTGCGCCGTAGCCATCATCGCGGTAAGGCAGGTTTCGCCGTCCTTGATCTCGAACTCCGCCTTCGTATGCGCTTCATTCAAAGTCACAGTTGTGTCCTTTCCCACAAAAATTAAATTCCAGCCCACTCTACCAACCGGATTTCTCCCGCGCGCAGCAAGGGCGTGGCACAATTGGGGGACGTGACTACCCGTGATCTGCTTCAAGAACTTGCCCAACGCCACGGCGTGGCCTGCGAGTACACCGCCCAGAACGGACAGCCCGTGTACGTCAGCGAGGAGACAATTACCTATACGCTGCGCGCACTCGGCGTCTCTATCTCCGACCGTCCGGACGATGAAGAGCTAACCCAGGCCTTGTTCGAGGACTACCTCGAACGCGCCTCCCGCCCGCTGCCGCCCTGCGTGGTGGCCCGCGAAGGCGCCGAAAAGTCCTTTGCCGTCCACGTCCACGACGGCGACCCCGTCACCGTGACCATCGAGCTGGAGAACGGCGAGACTCGGCCGACCTACCAGGATCCGAACGACGCCCCGGCTGCCGACGTCGCCGGAACCATGTGGGGCGAAGCCAGTTTCCACGTCCCCGGGGACCTGCCCTTAGGCTTCCACAAGCTGCGCTTGTCCTCGCCCGGCATCGGCGAGCACGAGTGCCCGCTCATCGTGGTGCCCAATCACCTCAGCACTGCGGATCGCTACCTTGACCGCCCCGCGGCGGGCGCGATGGCGCAGCTGTATTCGGTGCGCTCCGAGAAGTCCTGGGGCATGGGTGACTTCGGTGACCTCGCCGAATTGGCGGAGACCTTGGCACCGGATTATGACTTCCTCCTTATTAACCCACTGCACGCGGGCGAGCCGATTCCGCCAGTGGAGGATTCGCCCTACCTGCCCACCACCCGGCGCTTCATCAACCCGATCTATATTCGCATCGAAGATGTCCCAGAGCTGAAGCTGCTCAGCCCAGAACTTCAGGATGATGTGGCCGAGCTCGCCGCCGAGTTCCGCGAGCGCAACCGGTCGGCAGAAGAGATTGATCGTGATTCCATCTTCGAAGCCAAGCTGCAGGTCCTGCAGGAGCTCTTCAGCAAGGGGATGACCCCGGAGCGCCGCACCGCTTTTAGTGAGTACCAGCGCCGCGAGGGCCGCGGCCTGCGCAACTTCGCGCTGTGGTGTGCAGAGACTGAGCTTTCGCGCCACAGTGGACGCCGCCACGCGCTGAGCCTCGACGTCAACGACTTAGCCGAGTTCTACTCGTGGCTGCAATTCCTCTGCGATGAGCAGCTGGATGCCGCCCAGCGCCGCGCGCTCGAGGCCGGCATGAGCATCGGCCTCATCACCGATATGGCCGTAGGTATCCACCCCGCTGGTGCCGATGCCGTGAATCTGGCGGAATACCTCGCCCCGCAATGCTCGGTGGGCGCCCCGCCGGATGACTATAACCAGCAGGGCCAGGACTGGTCCCAGCCACCGTGGCACCCGGTCCGCCTGGCGGAAGCCGGCTACGAGCCATGGCGTGATTTGCTGCGCACAATGCTGGGCAATGCTGGTGGCCTGCGCGTCGACCACGTGCTGGGCCTGTTCCGCCTGTATTGGATCCCGCGCCAGTCCACCCCGCTCAACGGTACCTACGTGACCTATGACTGGGAGGCCATGCTCGGCATCCTCGCACTCGAGGCTGAGCGCGCCGGTGCGGTCCTCGTGGGCGAGGACCTGGGCACCCTGGAACCGTGGGTCCAAAACGCCTTGCGCGATATGGGCGTGCTGGGCACCACGATCATCTGGTTTGAGCACGCCGAGGACGGTCCCACCCCGCGCCCGCAGGACCAATATCGCCACATGGCGATGTCCTCGGTGGGCACGCACGATCTGCCGCCGACGCTCGCCTACCTGCGCGGCGACCACATCGAGCTGCGTGCCCGCCTAGGCCTTTTGACCCGCCCCGTGGCGGAAGAAGTAGCCGAGGACCGCGCCTGGCAAGAAAAGGTCAAGGATAATCTGCAGGCCTATGGCATGTTGGAGAACCGCGAGAGCGAAGAGGACGTGCTCGTCGCCCTGCATCGTTATGTTGCGGGAACTCCCTCGGCGCTGACGGTCACCAACGTGGTGGACATGGTCGGTGACGTGCGCGCACAGAACCAGCCGGGCACGACGAAAGATCAGTACCCGAACTGGTGCATCCCGCTGTGCGATACCGCCGGCAAGCCGGTGCTCTTGGAAGATCTACCGAAGCAGGAGCTCTACCAGCGCCTCGCCCAGGCCGCCCAACGTCCGGGCACCCAACGCTAAAGCGTCGTCCCTCTAAAGGACGACGCCGACGATGGCCACCACGACGATGAGCGTGATCATCAACCAGAGGGTCACGCTCACTCGGGATTTGGGTAGTGCGCGCTTGCGGTGAGAAGGCTGTGAGCGCTCGGGGTCCCACAGGCCTTCGCGGTGATCATCGGGAGTCATGGTCATTTATCCTAGTCCGCCCCTCCACGAGTGTGTACACGCGGTCGATGGCCCACATCAACCCCCACCCCATCACGGTTGCGGCCGGCACTGCGGTGACGGCAAGCACCGCCATTTGCGCCCACACTGGCGCCTGCACGAGCCATTCCATGCCCTCAGGGTAGCCTGTTCACCATGAGCAGTGCACCTTTCGACGTCACCTGCCCCGCGGGCACCATCACCGGCTACCTCGATGAGGACGTGGCCCACTTTCACTCCATCGAGTACTCCCATATCCCGGGGGATTTCGAGAACCCCGAACCTGCCCCGCCCCGTGACCAGGATGCACGCACCCCGCACCCAGAGAAGGTCGCGCTCACCATCACCGCCCCCGCACCCGGCAGCCGCACCACGTCACTGGCGCCCACGTTGGTCTATATCCACGGCGGCCGCTACGAGCACGGCTCCCACGAGGATCCCCGTGCAGAGGGCACGCCCACCGCACAGGCAGGCATCGTCCACGTGCAGCTGGGCTACCGCGTGGGCCTGCCGGGGCTTGCCCGTTTCCGTGATGATGAGCCCGACCGCTACCGCGCCATCGAGGACCTGCAGCTGGGCTTGGAATGGATCCAGCGCAATATCGAGGCCTTCGGCGGGGATCCCACCAACGTCACCATCTTGGGCCAGTCCGCCGGCGCCAACGCCGTGCTGTGGCTGTGTCGGCGGGACCACTACCGCGGGGCCTTTCGCCGAGCACTAGCGCTCTCCCCGGGCTTCCCGCGGGAGACCTTCGAGGAGCGCAGTGCCACCCTGCGTCAGGTGATGAAGAAGCCCATCACGCGTTCCTCGCTTGCGGCGATGAGCCAAGAGGAGCTTGCCGCCGGCTACGCCAAGTTCCGCAAGAAGTACAGCCTCGATATGGCGCTGGGCCCCACGCCCCTGGAGTGTGGGCAGCTTGCCGACGTCCCCCTCATCCTCGGCAGTACCCGCGACGAGTTCTACAACATCCCGGCCACACGGAAGATTGACCGCTCCCCGTTCCGCGGCCTCATCCTGCGCTATGCGGCGCCGCGCTTTGGCTTTCCCCGCAATGGTTTCCAACCTTGGTATCAGGTGGCGCAGCACATGGACAAGGAGCGCCCAATGGGCCGGATGGTGGGTGATGCCATCATCCGCCGCTGGGCTGCAGAGGTAGCGGAGAAGGCACCGGGTAAGACCTGGATGGTGGAGTTCATCCGTTCCTCGGGCCCAGCCCTGCACTGCGAGGAGCTGCGCCCGCTCTTCGGCAGAACGCCTCTGGCCCAGTGGCTACAAGATTTTGTGCGCACCGGCGAGCCCGGCTTCGAGGCCTACCGCCCCGAGCACGCTATCTGGGAATACAACCTGGATAACGACGAGAACCGCGTGGCCTACGCCAGCTTGGATTATATTTCGGCGGCCTTCGCCCAGGATGGCAGCCTGCTCTGATCCAGGGGCATTAAGCCAAGAGGGCCGCGCGCAGCGGTTCGTGGGTCAGTTCCTCCACCATCCACGGGCTAAAGGCAAACGGCGTGGCGTCGACGGCGGCGAGCACATCGCGCACTGGCGCCCACGCGAAGGAATCGACTTCGTCGGGGTTGGGCGCCGGATCATCTTCAGTTTCGAAGAGATAGACCGGGCAGATTTCATTCTCCACCACGCCAGAAGAATCCACGGCACGGTAAGCAAAGTCCGGGAGCACCAAACGCGGCGTGCCGCTCAGGCCAAGCTCGAAGCGGCCGCGGCGCACGACGGCGGCGGCAGTCTCCTCATCCGGGCCCGGGTGCCCGCAGAAGGAATTGGTCCACACGCCAGGCCAGGTCAGCTTGGACAGGGCGCGGCGGGTCAGCAGCAGCTGGCCATCGCGCACCACCCACGCAGAAAAGGCGAAATGGAGCGAGGTATCCGCGGTATGTACGGCGGCCTTGTCAGCGGTGCCGGCGGGTGTGCCCTCCGGCGAAGCTAGAACGACGAGTTCCGTCATAGATTGAGGTCTCCTACATAGCGCACGTTGCCAATGCTAAAGCGCGCGTTCCAGAGGTTGCCTGGGGCAACGTTATAGACATATTGAAGGTTGGTGGACGCACCGGCGCCCAGCGGGTGATCCAGGCCCGGCGCGGCCACATCCGGGTGGACAGCGGGGTCAACATCAATCGAATCCACGGTGGCCCAGCCGCCGTTGCCGTCGGCACGCTCGAGGGTGGGTTCCGGGAGGGCGTCGACAGGCATCGGCACCTCGTTGAGGTTGTGAATCTTCACAGTCAGCACCGTTCCGCCACCGCCGGAGTACAGGCCCTGCAGCTCAAATTCCACGTTGAGGCCCTCGTCCTTAACGGGGGCTGCCAAGTCGGAGGTGACCTCGTGAGCGTCCACGTCCTTGGCCTCAAAGGTCGGCGGCTCCGAACTGGAGACCACGATGTTGTCCTGCGGGCCCACGTCCGGCGGCTGGAGGATACTGCAGCCTGACAAGGCAGCCAGGCACAGCGGGGCGCACGCTAGGGGGAGGTATTTCTTCACCGCGGATCCTTTTCCATCACGATTTCGGTTTCTCCCCTACCTTAGTCGACGGGTTGGATATTCCTATTAAGGGCGTAACATCGGCCGGCGATGAACTCTATTCTCCGCATCGTCCGCAGCGCCTCCGCTCTGTGGCCTTTCTATCTTGGCGTCCTTATCACCGCGTCAGTCACCGCGATTCTGTCGCTGCTGACACCTTTCATCCTCCGCGAAGCCACCGATACCGTCGTCGCAGGCGGACCACTGCGCACCATTCTGTGGTGGGTCGTAGCACTCTTTGTGGCGGACGCGCTGGGCAACGTGGTGAAGAATATCGGCGGCTATATCGGCGATGTGATGGTCGCACGCCTGCGCCAGATTCTTTCGACGCGCTACTTTGCCAAGCTGCTCTCCGTGCCGCAAGGTTATTACGACAACCAGGTTACCGGCACCATCATTGCGCGC
The DNA here is from genome assembly GCF_030215295.1 of Corynebacterium sp. UMB6689. Classification (NCBI taxonomy): domain Bacteria; kingdom Bacillati; phylum Actinomycetota; class Actinomycetes; order Mycobacteriales; family Corynebacteriaceae; genus Corynebacterium; species Corynebacterium sp. UMB6689. Next base: position 56,898 of record NZ_JASOLS010000013.1, read on the forward strand.
TTGGACCGCTCGATTGCGAATATCACGCAATTCCTGCAGTCCTTCTCCAATAACTTCTTCGTCATGCTCATCCAGGCCGCGGCGGTGCTAGTCATCACCGCGGTGTACTACTGGCCGCTGGCCATCCTGCTGGCTGCGCTCTTCCCCATCTATATGTGGCTCACCGCGCTGACCTCGGAGCGCTGGCAAAAGTTTGAGGCCATTAAGAACGAGAACATCGACGTGGCCAATGGGCGCTTCGCGGAGGTCATCGGACAGGTGAAGGTGACCAAGTCCTTCGTCGCCGAGGCCCGCGAGCTAGCTTCCTTCGGTTCGCATTACCGCACGGTGGTGGATACGACGAAGCCGCAGTCGCGCTGGTGGCATTCCATGGACACCGCGCGCGGCGCGGCCATGGCGCTGATCTTCTTAGGCATCTATGGCCTGATTTTCTGGCGCACCTTGGAGGGCCACTTCTCCATCGGTGACATGGTCATGCTCCTGCAGCTGGTGAACATGGCCAAGCAGCCGGTGTTCATGATGAGCTGGATCGTGGATGTCAGCCAGCGCGCCATCGCCGGCTCCAAGGACTACTTCAAGGTCATGGAGGAAATCCCGGAGCCCACCGTCAACCCGCAGCTGGTCGCCGCCGCTGAAACCTCCGACGTGCCGGAGCTCGACCTCACCCCGGCCAAGCCGCTGCGCCCCGCAGAAGGCCCGGTCTTCGCCTTCGAGGACGTGTCCTTCTCCTATGAATCGGATAAGCCGGTCGTCGCCGACATCACCTTCGCCGCCCAAGAAGGCCACAAGGTCGCGCTCGTCGGCGAGTCCGGCGGCGGCAAGTCCACCCTGGTCAACCTACTGTTAGGCCTCTACCAACCCACGGAGGGAAAGCTGACGGTACTGGGCCACGACGCCGCGGAGCTCACCGCGGAGCGCCTGCGCGCTTCAGTCGGCGTGGTCTTCCAGGAGTCCTATCTTTTCTCCGGCACCATTCGGGAAAACATCGCTTATGGCAAGCCGGGCGCCACGATGGAGGAGATCGTGGACGTCGCCAAGCGCGCCAATGCACACGGCTTCATCGAAGAATTCCCCGATGGCTACGACACCGTCATCGGCGAGCGCGGCCTCAAGCTCTCCGGCGGGCAGAAACAGCGCGTGGCCGTGGCGCGCGCCATGCTGAAGGACGCCCCCATCCTCGTCCTCGACGAGGCCACCTCGGCGCTGGACACCAAGGCTGAGCGCGCCGTGCAGGCCGGTCTGGACGAGCTCATGAAGAACCGCACCACGCTCATCATCGCGCACCGCCTGTCCACCATCGCGGACGTGGACACCATCATCACCCTAGACCGCGGCCGCATCTCCGAGATTGGCGCGCCAGCGGAGCTGGCGCAATCGGGCGGCATCTACGCCGAGCTGCTGCGGCTGACCCAATCCGCCTCCGCCGCCGACCGCCAACGGTTGAAAAAATACGGATTCGTCCAAGCCACCGACGAGTAAGGTGGGACGCATGCATTTCCCTAGCCTGAAAGAACTCTCTGCCCGCGGCACCCGCAAGTGGACCGTCTATGACGAGGACATCCTTCCACTGTGGATCGCTGAATCAGACTTCCTCACCGCACCGGCGGTCAAGGAGGCCATCCAAGAGGCTGTCGACGCCGAGTCCTTCGGCTACACCCCGGCACCCAAGGCCTCTGAGCTCAACGCGGCGCTAGCGGATTTCTATGAAGCGCGTTATGGCTGGCGCCCAGAACACGTCTTCTGGATCGGGGATGTGGTGCGCGGCCTGCTGCTCGGCGTGCAGTACTTCACCGAGGGCGCGGTGGCCGTGCCGGTCCCCTCTTACCCGCCGCTGCTGGAGCTGCCGGAGACCGCCGGGCGCGAGAAGATTGAGACCTCGCTGGAGCTCGACGATATCGAGCGCGCCTTTAAGGCCGGCGCCGGCTCCATCCTGCTCTCCCACCCCTATAACCCGCTCGGCATTGTCTTTGATGAGGACTGGCTGCGGGGGCTCGTGGAGCTGGCAGATAAATACGATGCCCGCATCCTCTCCGACGAGATCCACGCCCCGCTCGTCTACGAAGGCCGCCACATCCCGCTCGGCGCCTTGTCCGACCGCGTTATTACCGTCACCGCCACGTCCAAGGCGTGGAACACCGCGGGCTTGAAGTGCGCGCAGGTGATCTTCTCCAATACTGCGGATGTCGAGCGCTGGAACTCGCTGACCGGCGTGGCTAAGGACGGCACCGGCACGCTCGGTGTCTTGGCTGCGGAGGCTGCCTACCGCCACGGTGGGGAGTTCCTTGACGAGGAGATTGAGTACCTGAAGAAGACCCGCGATTGGCTGGTGGAGGAGTTACCCAAGCGCGTTCCGGGCCTCAAGACTTCCCACCCGCAGGCCACCTACCTGCTGTGGTTGGACTTTAGCGAGACCGCCATTGGGGATAACCCGAAGCCTGCGGCCTGGGTGCGCGAGCACGCCAAGGTAGCCCTCAATGAGGGTGTCACCTTCGGCACGGGCGGTGAGCATCATGCCCGTCTTAATTTTGCAACCTCCCGTGAGCTGCTCGAAGAGGCACTCGACCGGCTGGAGAAAGCATTTAGCTAAAATTTACATCTCATGTCATGGGCATTATCCTTAGAAAAATGTCCATTAATGACGTTCAGGCCCCCGCCCAGTCCGCTTCGAAGACGAGCTCCCCCATCGGCATCGTCATCGTTGCCTCCCTCATGCTCTTCTCCATGTTCTTCGGAGCGGGCAACCTCATCTTCCCGCCGGAGGTCGGTGTCTCCTCCGGCACCAACTTCTGGCCGGCCACCATGGGCTTCCTCGCCGCTGGCGTAGCCCTGCCGGTCTTGGCGGTGATCGCGGTGGCCATTTCCGGCCAGTCCGTGCGGGATATCGGAAACCACGGCGGCAAGATCTTCGGCGTGGCCTTCTCCGTCATCGCCTACCTGGCCATCGGCGCGTTTTACGCCCTGCCGCGTACCGGCGCGGTATCCATGGAAACCGCGATTACCCCGCTGCTTGGCTGGGAGGGAACCTTTGCCAACGGCGCCTTCAACGTCGTCTTCTTCCTCATCGCTTTAGCCCTGGCCTGGCGCCCCAACAACATCATCGACACCTTGGGCAAGTTCCTCACCCCGGCGCTGGTCATCCTGCTCGCCGCCCTCATTACGTTGGCCACACTGGCCAACCCCCGCGTTCCCGGCACCCCGACTGAGGAGTACGCCTCCGCGCCCTTCGTCACAGGCCTCTTCGAGGGCTACAACACCATGGATGCCATCGCGGGCCTGGCATTCTCCATCGTCATCGTGACTTCGCTGCGCTCCAAAGGTTTCTCTACTGACCGTGCGCTGCTGCGCGGAACCATCACTTCCGCCGTCATCGCCGGCGCGCTGCTTGCCGCTATCTACCTGGGCCTGGCGTGGATCGGCCAAACCATGCCGAATGGTTCCTCCTATGATTCCGGCGCCGCCTTGCTTGCCGACGCCTCCAATCTCACCATGGGCAACGTCGGCCAGGCCGTCTTCTCCGCCATCGTCATCCTGGCATGCATGACCACCGCCGTGGGCCTGATTTCCGCCACCTCGGAGTTCTTCGCCCTGCTCGTGCCGAAGACCACCTACCACTTCTGGGCTTGCCTATTTACCGCGCTGTCCATCGCCTTCGCCTTCCAAGGCCTGGATACGGTGCTCGCCATCGCGGTCCCCTTCATCGTGTTCTTGTACCCGCCGGCTATCTCCCTGATCGCGCTGACGCTTCTGCAACCAGCAGTTAAGAAGTGGGTCACCTTCTACTGGGGCTTCCGCCTGGCGCTGTGGGTTTCCGTCCTGTGGTCCGCCGCCACCTCCTTCGGCGCCCCGCTTGGCTTCTCCCCTGGCCAAGACGTTGGCCTGGGCTGGGTAGTTCCCACGCTCCTCGCATTCGTCATCGGCGTTATCATCGACGTTGTATCTACATCCTCGTCGAAGAAAAGTGAGTAGTTCATGACGCCCCGCGCCGCCCTATCCATCCTCGATTTCTGCACCATCTACCCGGGGGAATCTCCTTCCCAGTCCATGGCCAGGTCGGTCGAGCTGGCGCAGCAGGCGGAGGCCTTGGGCTTTGAGCGCATGTGGTACACCGAGCACCACAACATGCCCTCTATTTCCTCCTCCGCCCCGGCGGTTCTCATCGCCCACATTGGTGCAAAGACCGAGCGCATCCGATTGGGCTCCGGCGGGATCATGCTGCCGAACCACGCGCCTTATGTTATCGCCGAACAATTCGGCACCCTCGCCGAGCTCTACCCCGGCCGCATCGACTTGGGCCTGGGCCGCGCACCCGGCACCGATATGAAGACTTTGGGCCGCGCCCTGCGCCGCGATAGAAATGCCGCCGAGCGCTTCCCTGAGGATGTCAAGGAGCTGCAGGGCTACCTTTCCGGAAAATCCCTCGTCCCCGGTGTGCAGGCCATCCCCGGCCACGGCACCAACGTGCCGATCTACATCCTCGGGTCCTCGCTCTTCGGCGCCTCCCTGGCCGCCAAATATGGCCTGCCTTATGCCTTCGCCTCGCACTTCGCCCCGCAGCACTTGGAAGCCGCCACGGCCTATTACCGCGAGAATTACCAGCCTTCCGAGGCCCACCCCGAGCCCTATGTCATCGCCGGCGTCAACGTCACCGCGGGGGGTGACGCCGAGGAGGAATTCGAAAAGGTCTGCTTCCGCCGCGTGAAGGCTTTCGTCAGCCGCGGCAGGCAGCTCAGCGACGACGACGTCGCCCGCATCATCGACTCCCCTCAGGGCCAGCAGATCATCAGCATGCTGCAGTACTCCGCCGTTGGAAATGTAGAGCACGTGCGCGAGTACCTCACCGACTTCCAGAAGTTGGCTCAGGCGGATGAGCTCATGATCTCCCTGCAATCCACAAGCCACAAGGCAGCGTTGGGTAATATGGCAAACCTGGCACAAGCGTGGCAGATGTAGGCGTACGCGCAGGCGCGCGTACGCACATCTTTGCCCGTCACAGCGTTGTTCTACATAGAGGAGAATTTCGGTGGCCCTTCGCCGTATACAGCAACACAGCATGATCGCTGATTACCTGCGCACCCTCATTCGCAGCAAGAAGCTTTCTCCTGGTGATTTCCTGCCCAGCGAGGCCGAGCTCTGCGAGCAATTCTCCTCCTCCCGCGGCCCCGTGCGCCAAGCCGTCGCGGCACTGCGCTCGGAAGGCCTCATCTCCTCCGGCCGCGGCCGCCGCTCTGTCGTCCTCGGCCGTTTTACCTCGGAGTCCTTCGACTCCATTTATTCCGTGACGCACTGGCTGCGCGAGCGCGGCTTCGAGCCCGGCGCGTCCACCTTGTGGCTGGGGCGCTGCCCTGCTTCCGAGCAGGAAGCCGAGTTCTTGCGGGTAGAGACAGGTTCCCCCGTAATCTTTGTGCACCGAGTGCGCAGCGCCAACGGCATGCCCATCGCCATCGAGCGCATGTTCTTCCCACTGGACGTGGGCAGCCACATCCTCAACTTCGATGCCGACAACGAGTCCATCCACGATCACCTACGTAAGCAGGGCGTAGACTTCGACAACGTCAATCGCGAGCTCTCCCTCGCGTCCGCCAGCGAGGAGGATGCGCGCTCCCTTAATGTCGAGCCCGGCACCCCGCTGTGGCGCCTGCACTTGGACATCTCAGATCACTCTGGTCATCCCGTCGAGTGCACCGAAATCCTGTACCTCGGGGACCGCCTGACGCTGGGCATGACGAGCGTGCGCGGAAGTACCTCCCCGCTCGAGGTCAAGTTGTCGGAAGGATGATGAGAGCCTGGATTGGTGCGCTGGGGCTGGTCGTGGGGGCGTCGTTAAGCGCGTGTTCTGCCGGCTCCACGGCAGTGGTTGATTCTGACTCCTCTGCGCTGACGCTGGCCACCACGACGCCGGCGACCTCCCTGGATTTCACCACCGTCGGCGGAGCCGCCATCCCGGCAGCACTCATGAGCAACGTCTACGAAACCCTGGTGCGCATCTCCCCGGAAGGAGAGATTGTCCCCGGGCTCGCCGAATCCTGGGAGGTCGAGTCCACGCGCTACACCTTCCACCTGCGTGAGGCTTCCTTCTCCAACGGCGAGGCTTTCACCGCGCACACCGCCGCGTGGTCCATCAACGCGGTGAAGACGGAGTGGACGAACGGCATTAGCGCCCAGATGGACGTGGTGGAATCCGCCACGGCTGTCGACGATCACACGCTCCTCGTCACCCTTAAACGGCCCTCCGCCGGGTGGTTATGGTCCATGGGCACCGCCATCGGTGCTATGCGCACTCCCACCGAAGCGGTGGGCACCGGCCCCTTTGCCGTCGCGGGCTTCTCCCCCAACGAATACATCGCGCTGCGCGCCCGCCCAGACTACTGGGGCACCCCAGCGGAAGAAGACATCACCATCCGCTACTTCCCGGATTCGCTGACCGCGGTCAACGCCCTGCGCTCCGGCGGGGTTGATGCGGTGTGGGGCGTGCAGAACCCGGAGCTGCTCGACACGCTCGATGACTCCATCGAGACCGCCGTGGGCACCACGAACGGCGAGGTGTTGCTGTCCATGAATAACCAAGCAGCACCTTTCGACGACCCCCGCGTGCGCCGCGCCGTGGCCTATGGCATCGACCGCCGGGCCGCCAACGAGATCCTCTGGGAAGGCCGCGCACAGGATACCGGTGGCGCACCCGTCCCGCCGACTGATCCCTGGTTTAGCGGGAAGGACTACTACCCCTTTGAACCGGCGCGCGCCCGCGCGCTGATGGAGGAGGCCGGCGCGGTGGGCACTCCGCTCACACTCACGGTGCCAAGCCTGCCCTATGCGCAAACACTCTCCGAGTTCCTCTACTCCCAACTGGAGGAGATGGGCTTTGAGGTCACGCTGGAAACCGCAGAGTTCCCCGCCGTGTGGTTGAGCCAAGTCATGGGAGCTAAGGATTATCAGATGTCGCTCGTCGCGCACGTCGAGCCGCGCGATATCCCCACCATCTTTGGCAACCCGGACTATTACCTCGGCTATGATTCGCCGCAGGCCCGCACGCTGTTGGAGCAGGATGACATGACAGGGGCCGTAGACCAGATCATGGAGGACATGCCCGCTCTGACGCTGATGAATATGCCCAATATCGTGCTCTACCGCGAGGGCCTGACCGGCCTGCAGCCGAACCAAATCACCGATGCCATTGAGTTGCGAGGCGTGCGATGAGAATACTGCGCTTCCTCGGCACCATGTGGGCTGCCTCCATCATCATTTTCCTGCTCATGCGGGCCGTGCCCGGCAACCCGGCGCGCGTGGCCTTGGGCGTCAACGCTACCGATGAGGCCGTGGAAAAGCTAACGCACTCCATGGGCTTGGACCGCCCGCTTCTCGTCCAATACCTAGAGTGGATGAAAGGGCTGTTGACCGGCAACTTCGGCATCTCCCTGTCCTCGCAGCAGGACATCACTCCGCTGGTGATTGACCGCGCGCAGGTTACGCTGTTGCTCATCGGGCTGGCCATTGTCCTCGCCCTAGCCGGGGCTATTCCCATGGGCATCCTGCTCGCCCGCTTTCGCCTCCCTGTGCTCAATGCGGCCACGCAGCTGGGCATCGCGGTGCCCAGCTTCCTGGTCGGTATCCTGCTGGTCGCCGTGTTCTCCGTGCACCTGGGCTGGCTGCCGGCCAACGGCTGGCAGCTACCGCGCGAAGGTTTGAGCCACCTGATCCTGCCGGTTATCTCGCTGGCACTGGTGCAGGGCGCGATGCTCACCCGTTACGTGCGCGCTACCCTCCGCGAGGAGATGGACAAGGACTACATCCGCACCGCCCGCTCGCTCGGCGAGTCCCGCACCGAGGCACTCATCCGCCACGGCCTGCGCAACGCCGCCCTGCCCGTACTCACCGTCACCGGCGTGCAGCTGAGCACCCTGGTGGTGGGCGCGGTGGTCATCGAGAACGTCTTCGTTATCCCAGGTCTCGGCTCGATGCTTCTCGACGCCGTCTCCACCCGCGACCTCACCACCGTCCAGACCCTCATCATGGTCTTCGTTACCTTCACGCTGACCGTCAACCTGCTCACGGACCTGGCCTACCGGGTCATCGACCCGCGGCTGAAGGAGGCTAGATGAAACCCGGTTATATTCTGGTGGGGCTGACCATTCTGCTCGCCCTGGTCTCCCTAGTGTGGACGCCCTATGACCCGAACCTCATCTCCCCCGACCGCCTGGCCGGCCCCAGCCTGGAACACCTCATGGGCACCGACCGCTTCGGGCGCGATACCTTCTCCCGCATCCTCGCCGGCGGCCAGATCACCGTGCTGGTGGGAGTGGTAGCGGTGGCCATCGCTGCGCTCATCGGGGTGCCACTCGGCATCATCGCCGGGATGCGCGGTGGTGGCTTCATCATGGCGGCCACCGACCTGCTACTCGCCTTCCCGGCGCTGCTGCTGGCCATCGTCGCCGGCGCGGTGTGGGGCTCGTCGACGCTCACGGCGACCATCGCCATCGGCATCGCCGGCATCCCTTCCTTCATCCGGGTCACGCGCTCCGGCACGCTGCAGATTATGACGCAGGACTATATCGCGGCCGCCCGCATCTCACGCGTGCCGCCGGCGCTCATCGCGTGGCGCCACGTCCTACCCAACCTCGGCGGCATCGTGGCTATCCAGGCCTCCGTCTACTTTGCGCTGGCCGTCCTCGCCGAGGCTGGCCTGTCCTACCTCGGCCTGGGCACCGCCCCGCCGACCGCCTCGTGGGGACGCATGCTGCACGACGCCCAGCCCCTCCTGGCCACCCACCCCCTCCAGGCGCTGTGGCCAGGGCTAGCCATCGCCGGCACCGTCCTCGGATTCAACCTGCTAGGAAGCCATGCTGACCGTCACTGATCTGCGCGTGGGCCCTGTCGGCCCCATCTCCTTTTCCATCGCACCCGGCGAACGCGTCGGTCTCATCGGCGATTCCGGCAGCGGCAAGTCCCTCACCGCCCTAGCCATCATGGGGCTTTTGCCCGATCACCTGCAGGCCACCGGATCCATCCGTTTCAACGGCCAGGAGTTGCTGAGCATGCGCGACCGTGACCTGCGCAAGCTGCCGCTGGCCATGGTCTTCCAAGAGCCCATGACCGCGCTCGACCCGTTGATGAAGGTCCCCGGCTTCAACCGCTTCCCGCACCAGCTCTCCGGCGGGCAACGCCAGCGCGCGCTCATCGAGATGGCCATGGCCCGCCATCCCAAGCTCCTCATCTGCGATGAGCCAACCACCGCCCTGGATCCCTTCACCCAGGAGGAAATCCTCTCCACCATCGTGGATGCCGCGGACAGCGAAGACACAGCGCTGCTGTTCATTAGCCATGACCGGGACGTCGTCAAGCGCGTGTGCGACCGCGTCGTGCGCATCGGTGAGCTCACCGCTCCCGACCTCACCCCGCCGCCCATGCCCACCCTGGGCGAGCCCGTCATCGAGCTCAAGAACGTGACCAAGACCTACCGCGGGGTGACCGCGCTGGACGACGTCTCCCTCGCCGTCCGCGAGGGCGAGCGCCTCGGCATCGTCGGCGGTTCCGGCTCCGGCAAATCCACGCTGCTCAAGCTGCTCACGGGGCTAGCGGAGCCGACCTCGGGGACGGTGGCGGTGAAGAAGCGTGTGCACATGGTCTTCCAAGACCCTAAGGGCTCGCTCAACCCGCGCATGCCTATCTGGAAGATCGTGGCCGAGGGCGGCGGGACGCGCGAAGAAGCCGAGGCGGTGCTGCGGGAGGTCGGCATCGAGGGCTTCGAGCGCTATCCCCGGGACTTCTCCGGCGGGCAGCGCCAACGCATTTCGCTGGCGCGCGCCGTGGTGGGCAAGCCGGAGATTCTGCTGGCGGACGAGGCCGTCTCAGCGTTGGACGCCACCTCGCGGGCCCAGGTCCTCGAGCTTCTACAGCGCGTAACGAAGGACATGACGCTGGTTTTCGTCTCCCACGACATCGATGTCGTGCGCCACTTATGCCCCACAGTGGCGGTCCTGCAGGACGGCCGGCTCGTGGATCGCGGCGAAACGAGTAAGGTGTTCTCCCGATATGGAACACCCACTGCCGCAACGTCCTAATGCACTTCAGCTCTTTACCGCCTTTAACACCTCCGCGCGCCGCTGGCCCGGTGCCCTGCGCGCGGCGTTGGCGATCATTATCCCCGGCGGGATCGCTGTAGCGACGGGCCACCCGGATGCGGTGCTGCTCATTTCCGCCGGCGCCTTCTCCGTCATCTACGGCGAGGGACACCCCTACCGCACGCGACGCCGCGTGATCCTCACCGCTGGCGGACTGCTCACGCTGGCGGCCACGGCCGGTTCCCTCGTCGGCGTGCATGGGCTGGCGCTGTCCGCGGTGTTTACGGTGGTCCTAGCAACCATCGGCGCGTTCGTGCAGAATGCGCTGCGGCTGCCGCCGCCGGGTTCCTTCTTCATCGTGATGGTGGCCGGTGGTTCCACGATGCTGCGTGGGGTCTCGCCGTGGGAGGTGGCCGCGTGGAGCCTGGCCGGCGTGTTGGCCAGCTACGTGCTGGGCATGCTGCCGCGTTTCCGGGATCCGCACGGTCCGGAGACCCGCGCGGTGGCCGCGCTGGAGAAGGCCGCCGATGCCTTCGTGAACTCCGATAGCGATTTCCTGGCTCGCCACCACCAGGCGCAGTCCGCCATCTCCACCGCCTGGCAAGCGCTTGCCGACGCCGGCGTCATCCGCGGCGGCCGCATCCGCCACCCCGCCCAGGCAGAGCTGGTGCACCGCGCGCTGGCGGCCCAGCAGCGCATCGTGGCGCACCACAAGCAGGTGGGCGGCAACTCGGATGAGCTCTCTGATTCCCCTACCTACGTGGACCCGGACCGCACCAGCATCCCGCACACCAAGCCGACGATGCGCTACCGCTTCTACCGCGCCGCGGTGGGCAATTCCCACGCGGTGGTGACGGCTGAGAAGATCGCGCTTGGTGGCCTGGCCACCGCGTTCATTGGCATGGCGCTGGGGCTCAACCGGCCGGACTGGGGCGCGGTCTCGGTGCTCCTGCTCTTGCAGTGGGGGCCGGACCGGGTTCCGGGAACGATTCGCGGTGTGCAACGTATGCTGGGCTCCGTCTTAGGCGTGTGTGTCTTTGCGCTCATTGCCTCTTTCAGCCCGCACGGCTGGGGGTTGGTGCTCGCGTTGGCCTTCTGCCAGTTCTGCGCGGAGATTCTGGTGGTGAAGAACTACGCGCTATGCGTCATCTTCTCCACTCCCCTGGCACTGCTGATGGGCAATTCTTCGGAGCACATGGCCCACACCATCGGCTCGCGTATGGCGGAGATTGGGCTCTCCGTGGTCGTGGCGATGCTCTTCTTGTGGCTGTGGAAGCCGCGCGCCCAGCTGACCAACCACTACCGCCTGCAAACGCGCTGTTTCGAGGCGATGGCCGCCCTGCTCGGCGCACTACTCATCAAGACCCCCGAGGAAGCGCTGGCACAGCGGCGCGACCTGCACTACGAGTTGCTTTCGGAACGGCGCAGCATCCAGTCGCTGGCGACCAATCACTCCGATATCAGCGAGTTCTGGGAGCGCCACACCGCCTTGCAACCGGCCGGATACTTCCTCTTAGATTTCTGCGTGGTCAATCCGCTGTCGCAGCCCAGCCGCGCGGAGCTGGACACGCTCATCGCGAAAATCACCGCAGCGGAAATGCGGTCCTAACCTCCTAGCACGGGCAACCCCCGGTTGCCCGCGAATTATTTCACCGATAGCAACAGGTTCGGGTCGAGTACGTGTTCCTCCACGCGCTCGAAGCAAGCGAAGGCTTCCTCCAGCTCACGGACATTCTCATCAAAATTAGGCAGCGACATGGCATTCCAATCGACGCAGAAATAAGTGCCTTCATCCTAGCTCACACCACTGTCATTGTGCGCACCTGCGATAATGGTGAGGGTGAACACTCGAAAATCTACAGGTCCACCCGTTGGCATCTATCCTCACGACATGCACCCCGGCTTGGTTCCGGGTATCGGTGTGGAGGATCAACGCAACGCTTTCGCCCTTGACAAGGTCCCTTTTTTCAGCACCGCTACTTTCATCGTAGCCTTCATCGTGTGGGGAATTAGCTCACCAGAATCCGTCTCGGCCGCATCCTCCACCGCCTTTTCCTGGGCCATCACCAACGCCGGCTGGCTGCTCAACATCACCATGATGATGGCCGTAGCCACCATGCTCTACATCGGCTGCTCCCGCCTAGGCCGCATCAAGCTCGGTACTGATGACGAAGAGCCCGAGTTCGGTTGGTTCAGCTGGGTTGCCATGATGTTTGGCGCCGGCATCGGCGTCGGCATCTTCTTCTACGGCCCCTCGGAGCCGCTGTCGCACTACCTCACCCCGCCGCCCCACACAGTCGACGGCAACAGCGTCGAGGCCCTGCACCAGGCCATGGCCCAGGCGCACTACCACTGGGGAATCTCGCCCTGGGCGGCGTACGCCCTGGTCGGCGGAGCCATCGCCTATTCCTCCTACCGCCGCGGGCGCGTGCCTCTGGTGTCCTCCATTTTCAAGCCGCTGTTCGGCTCCCGCGATACCGACGGACCGTTGGGCAAGCTTATCGACGTCCTCGCCCTCGTCGCCACGCTCTTCGGAACCGCCGCCACGCTGGGGCTTTCCGCCATCCAAATCGGCCAAGGCGTCTCCATCATCCGCGGCGCCGGCCCGCTGACCAACTCCGTGCTCATCGTGATCATTGCGGTCCTTGGCTGCGGCTTCATCATCTCGGCGGTCTCGGGTGTCTCCCGCGGCGTGCGCTATCTCTCCAATTTCAACATCACGGTGACACTCGGCTTGGTCATCTTTGTCTTCTTCACCGGTCCGACCTTGCTCCTGCTCAACCTCGTGCCCTCCGGCATCGTGACCTACATCGACCAGCTTTTGCCGATGATGGCCAAAGGCCTGTCCTGGGGAGATGAGACCATCGAGTTCCAGTCTTACTGGACCGCCTTCTACTGGGCATGGTGGATTGCCTGGACGCCGTTCGTCGGCATGTTCGTGGCCCGTATCTCCCGCGGCCGCACGCTACGCGAATTCACGGCAGTGACGGTCTTCGCTCCCTCCCTCATCCTCATTTTGGCCTTCACCATCTTCGGTGGCACGGCCATCACCTTTAAGCGCGAGAACCTGCCCAACTTTGATGGCTCCGCCTCCGGCGAGCAGGTTCTTTTCGCCATGTTCGACAACCTGCCGCTGAGCAGCATCACGCCCTTCATTTTGATCCTGGTGCTGGCGGTCTTCTTCATCACCTCCGCCGATTCCGCTTCGGTCATCATGGGAACCATGTCCTCCAAGGGAAACCCTGCCCCCAACAAGTTCATCGTCATTTTCTGGGGCCTGTGCATGATGGGCATTGCCGTAGTCATGCTGCTGACCGGCGGCGAAGACGTACTCACCGGCCTGCAGAACCTGACCATCCTGTCTGCCCTGCCCTTCTGCATCGTGCTGCTCGTCATGATGGTGGCCTTCATCAAGGACCTGCGCTCCGACCCGATGTTCATCCGCCGCGCCTACGCGCGTGCCGCGGTGGAAAACGCCGTCGTGCGCGGCATCGAGGAGCACGGCGATGACTTCGAGCTCACCGTCGAGCATGCAGACGAAGGCCGCGGTGCCGGCTCCGACTTCGACTCCTCAGCGCACCGCTATACGGACTGGTACCAGCGCACCGATGAAAAGGGCGAGAATGTAGACTACGACTTCGGCACCGATACCTGGGCCGATGGCTACGAGCCAGACGCCGAGCAGAAGGAGAAATAAATGGGGTTGCCTGAAAACGTCGTCCTCGACGGCTACACCCTCATCGAGCAGCATGAAATCGACCACGAGTTTCTCATCAACGGCTCCCCGCTCACCGCGACAACTCCCGTTCTTTTCGCACTCAGCATCGGCGGCATGCTCCTCGTGGCCGCGAGCTTCTTTCTGCGCGGTACCCGCCGCTTTATCACCGGCCTCCTCGGCGCAGTGCTGACTCTCACGAAGCTGTGGTGGATGCCCATCGCGCTTGCCCGCCAGTTCGACGACGGCCAGGTCTTCGGCTATACGCTCAAGTACTACCCCCAATACTGGCCCGTAGCATCCATCATCGTGGTCGGCATCGCGTTAATCGGCCTGATCTCCGCGTTTTTCTTCCGGCGCTAACGCGACTCCAACACCGCGATCGCAATGTGCACCCGATTGGTACCGCCCAGTTTGTCCAAGATGTGCTTGATGTGGGTTTTCACCGTGGTCACGGAGACGTAGAGCTGTCCGGCAATCTCTTGGTTGTCTAGGCCCTGGGCCACCAGCTCCGCCACCTCGTTTTCGCGCTGGCTTAAGCCCTCTAGCGGGCAGGGCTCAACCACCTCCACCTCTGCCGGCTCCGGCGCAGGACGCTTGAGCGCCAGAAGGTTCTTCAGAGCCTGCGGGCTCAGCAGCTGCTGCCCCGTGGCAGCGGCCCGAACCGCAGAGACCAGGCCCTCCGGCTCGATGGTCTTGAGCAAGAACCCCATCGCGCCGGCGTGTAGCGCATCCACGATGAACTCATCCGTATCAAAAGCGGTGAGCATGACCACCGGAATGTCTGGCGCGCTCGCGCGCAGCTGCCCGGCCGCCTCGATGCCGTCCATCACGGGCATGCGGATATCCATGAGGACAACATCCGGTTGCAGATCCAGCACGCGGGCCACGCCGTCGCGCCCGTTACTGGCCTCGGCCACGACCTCAATGTCCGCAGCGCCTTCCAGGATGAAACGGATGCCGCGCCGCAGTGCCTGCTCGTCATCGACTAACACCACTGAAATCATTACGCGTGTGCCTCCTCCGGTAGCTCGAGGACCCAGGTGAAGGTGGAGGCGTCGTCAAGCACTGTGAAGGTGCCTCCCGCCAGCCGAGCGCGTTCCTCCAGACCCAACAAGCCGTTGCCGCCGCCGGACTCTGGCTGCTCCGCTACTTTCTTGTTCTGCATGGTCACCCGCACCTTATCCTCCTCGTTCTCCACGGTGAGCGTCACCTTCTTCCCCGGCGCGTACTTGCGCGCGTTGGTCAGCCCCTCCTGCACGGCGCGGCCCAGCGTGTGGGCGGCTAGTGTGCTCAGCTTATCGACGTCCCCCTTCTTATAGCGCACCTTCGTCCCCGCCGCGCGAGCGCGCCCGATGTGCTCCTCGATGCTCGCGCGCGGATCCACCCGGTCATCCACGCGCAGCGCCTTGATCACCCCGCGCAGGTCCTCCACGGCGGCCTTCGCCTCGGACTGGATGGTCTCTGCCGCCTCGGCGACGCGCTCCGGGTCGGCGTCCTTGCGGTAGCTCAGGCCACCCGCGTAGACGGAGATGAGGCTAAGCCTGTGTGAGAGGGAATCGTGGATATCGCGGGCAATGCGGTTGCGTTCCTCCAGGCGGGCGCGCTCCTCGCGCGAGCGCAGCTGGTCCTCGTTGAGCTCCGCCAAGCTGACCAGCGTGACCTCGCGCTGGCGGCGCTGCGCGCGCACCGAGCCCGTAATCCAGGCGACGATAAGAAAGAGGCTTCCATAGAACACGTAACCAAAGGTCGCGAAGATGTTCATCCGAATGTAAGGCACAGAGATAACGGTCACACACGAGGCCACGAACACCGCCGTCCCCGCCAGGGACCACCGCAGTCGGCCGCGCGAGATGATTGAAATCAACACCACCAGCACTGACAGCGACAGTGGGCGAAACCCGCCCAGTACCAGGACGAACAGAGCCGCAACCAGCACCACCGGGTGGCCGGGGTACTCCTCGTGGATGTTGCGCTCCCGCCGCGAGTGGTGCAGGGCGAAGGGCAGCAGAATCCAGGTGGCGAAGCTAAATAGACCCATCAAGCCCATAACAAGGGCTTCCTGATCCGTCCCCTCGAAGTTTTCGATATGGGGGATCCATGCCGCCATATCCGCCACCACGCAGAGCAGAATGAGCAGCACCGTGATCCACAGTGGTCGCGTCTTGCTTGTCATTGTTGCCACGATAGTTCTCCCTGCGTTCCGGAAAATCCTCCCTGCGGAGGATACCGGCACCCCGGGCACGGTTCATAGCCTAAACCGCATGAGAAGAACACAGACTTTATATGAACTGCTCACCGCCGCCGGGCTCGTGAGCGCTGCTTATGGTTTCTCCCAAGGTGCTTTCGTCACTACAAGTGCGCTCGCCGCAGTGTTGTACGCGACCGTGGCAATTGGTCTCACGCTGCTGATTCTGCGCAAGTACCCGGGCATTGCGCATGGCGTGGTGTGGGGCATCGCGGTCACCAGGGTCGCAGCTTCGCTCAACAAATGGATGAACGACCTCCTCATCCGCTTCTTCCCGGAGTGGCTGGTCGAGGCCGGTATCGCCCCGCTCCCCGAAGAACTACTCAAATTCCTCGGCGTCCTCTTCATCTGCTCGTGCATCATCCGGCCCCGTCATTGGGCGGACTACGTCTTCGTCGGGGTGGCGGTAGGCATGGGCTTTAGTGTGGGCGAGAATGTCGTCTACTACGTCAACTTGACGCTGGAGAACCTGGATTCCGATATCAAGGGCACCTTGATGGCGGTCCTTGTCCGCTTCATCGCGAACCCTCTCATGCATTCTTTCTTTACCGGAATTGCCGCCTATGGCCTCGCCCGCAAGCAGCCGGTGCGATGGTTGCTCCTTGCCATGGCGGTGCACTTCGCTGCCAACTTTGGCCCGTCTGTCACTATCGCCCTTGAGAACGCCCTGTGGCCCGTCTTTGCCGCCCTCATCATTCTCATTTCTCTGTGGGGCGCCACGATTGTCAGCATTGTCAAGATCCGGAAAATCCTCCCTGCGGAGGATACCGGAGCAAAATCGCAGCTCGTAGGGTCGAAATCATGAAAAACACACTGATTTATTCCTGCCTCGGCGTTCTCGCCGCAGTACCGCTTGCCGACGCCCTCCTCCCCGACCCCACTCCCGTGACCACCGCCGTGCGCGGTATCCCAGGGCTAGAATGCCCGGAGGATCCGTACGCCTCCTCGCAGACCTGGAACTGCGGGGGTGCGACCATCATCGCCGAAGAAAGAAGCTCCTCGCACCCGGTAGAGACGTACCTGCCGCGCCAGCACCGCTCCTTCAACGGGACGCGCGCGCTCACCGACGCCCCCATCACCACCCAGGCACCGGATCTCTACCGCGTGTCCGACGAGAATGGAATCACGCTGGCCCACCCCGACGAGAACACCATTTCCTTCCTCCACATCTACGGACCGAAGGAACGTGACTTCGCCGACCGGGTACAGGAGGACGCATGAAGTACCTGTACTTTCTGCTGACCCTCGGCGCGCTGGCCGTGTCCGCCTTCCACTGCACCCGCGAACCCTTCCTACCCGCCAGCGCGCTGACTGCTGTGGTCTTCGCCGCCGTACTCGTCTCCCTCACGCTGTTCCTCCTGCGCCGCCGCCCAGGAATTGCGCACGGCGTGGTGTGGGGCTTCGCGGTCTCCGGGCTCGCCGTGGAGCTCAATACGAACATGACCCACCTCCTTGCCCGCGCGGGCCTGGACTGGCTGGGCGCTGCGGGATATGCGCCGCTCAACGAAGAAGCGCTCAAGTTCCTCGGCGTGCTGTTGATCTGCACCTGCATCATCCGGCCCCGAAGCTGGCTCGACTATGTCTTCGTGGGCGTGGCCGTGGGCATCGGTTTCACTGTGGGTGAGGACGCAACCGCCTTCGCGCGCATGACGGCGGATAACCTCGATTCGGATACCGCCGGCGCAATCGGGGCGGTGGTCATCCGCCTGGTGTCCAACCCGCTCTCCCACTCGCTATTCACCGGGCTTAGCGCCTACGGTCTGTCCCAGAAGCAGCCGGTGCGCTGGCTCATTGCCGCCATCGCGGTGCACGTGACGAACAACCTCTTCCCGTCGCTAAGCACCGCGTTCGACGACGCCATCTGGCCCCTCCTCGCCGGCATGGTCGTCGTGCTAGCCGTGTGGATAGCCACCATCTGGGGCGTTATTGCGCTGCGGAAGAAGGCGGCTGTGCATCCAGCCCTGTCCCCTGCACCGGTGCGCGCATAGCCTTCGTCGCCGGGGAGGGATGAGCGTCCTCGGCGGCGAGGCGCTCAAAAGCCACCGCCGCCAGGGCTGCGGCTTGGTCTCCCAGGACCGAATCATCGAAGCGCACCAGCGGTGAGTGGTTCCACTCGCGCATGTGCTCCGGGGTGTGCGGATCTCCCGTACCGAACCACATGAAGGTGCCCGGAACCTGGGATAACACCGCGCCGAAGTCCTCCGAGGCCATCATCGGGGTGTCCATGGTGAGCACGTTTTCCGCCCCAAACATCCCGGCCCACAGCGATGCCGCGAATTGATCCTCGCGCGGTGAGGTCTTCGTCGCCGAATACAGGACCTCAAAGTCCACCTTCGCGGTACAACGATGCGAGGCCGCCACGGAGCTTGAGACCTCGATGATCATTTGGCGGACGGCATCGATGTGTTCGTCGCGAAGCACGCGCACCGTCGCGCCCAGCTCCGCCTTGTCCGGGATGACGTTGACCGCGCCGTCGCCCGCGCGCAAGTTGGTCACCGTGATGACAATCGGCGAGTTCGCGTCGAAGCGCCGGGTCAGCGCCACCTGCAGCGCCACCTGGATCTCCGCAAGGGCCGCAACGGGATCGATAGCATCATGTGGGCGCGAGCCATGCCCACCTTTGCCGTAGACGGTAATCCCTAGGTTGGACGACGAGGCCATCATCGGGCCGGCGATGTGGTGGAAGGTGCCCCGATCCTGCGGGCCGACGTGCAAACCGTAGGCGGCGATGGGGCGGCGGCCAGCAGCGTCGAGCACGCCCTCATCAATCATCGGCTGCGCACCACCCGGGCCTTCCTCGCCCGGCTGGAACATGAAGATGACATCGCCCAACAGCTCCTCGCGGTGGCGGCAGAGCATCTTGACCGCGCCGATCAGCCCGGCCGTGTGCAGGTCGTGGCCGCAGGCGTGCATGTTGTTATTCGTCGAAGCGAAAGGGCTGCCCGTCTGCTCGCGCACCGGAAGACCATCCATGTCCGCGCGCAGCAGCACCGAGACGGGACGCTCGCCGCGCTTCCCCCCGCGCAGCACCGCGACGACCGAGCTGAGATCGCGTCCCAGTTGAATCTCCAGCGGCAAGCCTTTAAGAGCTTCGAGCACCTTCTCCTGCGTCCGCGGCAGGTGCAGCCCCACCTCCGGGTTCTGATGCATATCGCGACGGAACGCCTGCAACTCCGGAAGCAGCTCCCAGCCTTCCTCCACGAACACTTGGCTGGCCAAACGCTCCCCCAGCTTGGCCGAAACCATCGGAAGCGGTGGCAGTTGCTGACGGTGGCGCGGGGCCATCTTCATGGTGTCATCCTTTCCGAGCATGTGCGCCGAGCATACCGGAAACTGTATTAAAGTAACGGTCTATGAAGCTTCTCTCTGCGCTTTTGAGCAGCGCACTTCTCATGTCTTCTGCCCCTGCTTACCAGGAATCCAGCCGCGATGAGCAATCCTCTCGCTGGGGCGTGGACGCAACGTTCAGCATCCTCAACGCCATGGGTTCCTCCTCGCGCCTTCTCACCGATTTGTTCACATCGGAACAGGAAGGGTATCCGTACCCGGTGGATGCGTCGATAAGCACGGCGTCGGTGATTTCCCGCGCCCCGACCGATGAGCCTGGCCGGGAAAAGTGGCTCGTGGCCTCGCCGTCCATGGGACGTGAGATTCCCGTCGACGTCGTCCTCGGCAGCGGCGGCCCGGTGGTGTACTTCCTGGAAGGTGTCGACTCCCCGGAAACCTCCAACTGGATCACCAAGGGGCATCTGAAGCGCGTTTTCGGCGACTCCGACGCCAGCATCGTCATCCCCTCCCAAGGCGCTGGTTCCATGTGGACCGACTGGAACGAGGATGACCCCAAGTTGGGCCGCCACAAATGGAACACCTTCGTCACGCAGGAGCTCGCTCCGGTGGTTGAGGCAGAACTACATCACAACGACAAACGCGGACTCATCGGCTTGTCGATGGGCGCGTCCGGCGCGGTCATGATGGCCAACAACCACCCGGGGTTCTTCGATGCGGTGGCGGGAATTTCCGGTTGCTATTCCACGACGAGCACGGTGGGCCAGGGAACTGTCGACCTGACTGTGGGGAGCCTGGGCGGCAACCCGCGGAACATGTGGGGTCCGCACGGCTCGCCGGACTGGGTACACAATGATGTCGCAGCGAACCCGGAGGGGCTGCGCGGGACGACGCTCTATCTTTCCGCTGCCACTGGCGCATGGACGGATGAAGAGATGGCGGCCTACCCTAACAAATCCCTCGATGATCGCATCGGCGGCACCCTGCTGGAGGCCGGCTCAAAGCGGTGCACGGAGGAGTTTTCCGCCGCGCTTGACGACGCCTCCCTCCCCCACACCACCGACTACCTCGACTCCGGGGTGCACGACTGGGTGATGTTTGGCAAGCAATTGCAGCCGGCGTGGGACGCGATTAAACCGGCGCTGTACTAGCGACGACCCCACCGCCCAAGCCTGTCGGCCCGAAAGGCTCTCCCCTTTCTGAGGCCTATCTCCCGTCCCCCCAGTCACCGTTCAGCCAGCCCTAGCCAACCCTCTCTCCGCCCTTGGTCGGTGTTTCATCCCGTCTGTGAGCAGGTTATTTGCTCTTCCGGTTGCGGGGTGGCTAGACCTGTTTTAGTCTCTGTGCTCATGGGGGATATCGAAACCTACCTCCGCCTACGCAACTCGGGGATTGCACTGGTGGAACATATACCTGGCACACCCGATGAGCTCCGCGCGCTCGGCGCGGATGCCTCTGATGCCACCGAGCTTTCACAGCTGCACCAGGTTTACTTCGGCCCCACCCGCTTTAGCGGCAAACAACGCAAAGCCCGTGCTGCAGCCCTTCAACAACGCCACAGCCTCGGCGCCCTCACACTGATTGAAACCTACACCGCACGCGTGAAAAAGACCCTGGATGCCTGGAACCTCCGAGCAAAACTCGCCGCCACACCCGCACACCGCATCCCACATGTTGCCGCCCAACGACTTAAAGAACTCCGTGCTAAAAGAACCGCCAAACCAGGCGTACGCATCACCTACCGGGAACAAGGCCCCAACACGCTCTCCATCACTGATGACGCCACCACGATTGCCAACATGCGCGCAGTCTTAGAATCCACCAACAACACCGACCTCCTTCAAGCCGCCAACGACATCTTCTTCAAAGAAGGCACTGGATCCACACCCGCGGTGCGCACCCAAGTCATCATCACCCTGAATGAGCTCGACCAAATCATCAACGGCGAGGGTGACGAAATCCAGCTCAACCTGACTAACGGCGCGCGCATGACAGGCGCAGAGTTTCTCACCCACAAGTTTGCCGAAAT
>NZ_JASOLS010000140.1:0-289 GCF_030215295.1 Corynebacterium sp. UMB6689
GGGCAGGGCTTGGCCGCTTTAGCTAAATATTTAAAGATTGATGTTAGTGAAGTCATGGCCATTGGCGACGAAGAGAACGATAAGGCTATGTTACAATGGGCAGGAACTGCCGTTGTCATGGCTAATGGCAATGAAACAATAAAAAAATATGCTGACTATATTACCAAATCCAATATGGACGATGGGGTTGCCCATGCCATTGAAGAATTGGTATTGAAGTCGTAAGGGAGTGAATCAATTTGGGTTTATTTGATCGTATTAAACAAGCCTTTACCGGTGAAGATCCGCT
>NZ_JASOLS010000141.1:0-288 GCF_030215295.1 Corynebacterium sp. UMB6689
CTAACTGGGCTTGCTCCTGCATTGTTGAAATAAACCTATCTGGGGTGAAAATCGGCCTTTACAGGGGTGTCCTAAAAGCAGGTACGCGCGCGTTCCTTACTGACAGGTTCGGCGACGGGCACATCCCCGCCGAGCATATGGGCGAAAACTCAATCATCGTGCAAGAAGCAATCCAAGGCCCAATGAGTTGGAACCAGCGACAAACACATTTTGTTGCCGATCGGTTCGACGTTCGCAAGTTCCGTAATAAGAACTGCATGGTCGGCATGGCCGGGCTCATGTCATCGG
>NZ_JASOLS010000142.1:0-288 GCF_030215295.1 Corynebacterium sp. UMB6689
GCTTCAGATTTTAAGTCGCAAGACGAAAAATAATCCAGTGTTGGTAGGAGATGCAGGAGTTGGGAAGACAGCATTAGCCCTTGGTTTGGCGCAACGTGTGGCAGCTGGTCAAGTTCCAAATGAGCTTGCAAAGATGAGAGTTCTGGAGCTGGATTTGATGAATGTGGTAGCTGGGACTCGTTTTCGCGGTGATTTTGAAGAGCGGATGAACAATATTATCAATGATATTGAAGCAGACGGGCATGTGATTCTCTTTATTGATGAGCTTCATACTATTATGGGTTCTGG
>NZ_JASOLS010000143.1:0-288 GCF_030215295.1 Corynebacterium sp. UMB6689
TAGGGACAACTGTTTCCGCCCTCAAGGCCCAATATGGTTTAACGTCAAACTTAATCCATCCAGGGCAAGTTTTCAGCGTGGGAGCCTCCACTAGCACTCAAAAGAATCAGCCAGCTTCAAGTAGTCAAGCTACTAAGCAGACAAATACGCCATCTGCTGGGAAATCTTACACTGTTAAGCCAGGCGACGGTCTTTATACAGTCGCTCAAAACTTAGGGACGACCGTTTCTGCTCTCAAGGCCCAATATGGTTTAACGTCAAACTTAATCCATCCAGGGCAAGTTTTCA
>NZ_JASOLS010000144.1:0-287 GCF_030215295.1 Corynebacterium sp. UMB6689
GAATCAAATTCTAGGTATGACTGATTCTGAATATGCTCAATTTGAATTTTGTAATACTTCTATTCCTGTATCGCGTTATGAAGAGGTAATTGACACTATTCAAGATTATATAGATAATCACTTAACTGAACAAAATAATATTGCCAATGATGAAATAGATATGAATTTTGTAATTAGTAATGAATCTTTTACTAATAATGTACAATATAACTTTACATTGAAAGGCAAGAATAATATAAACATTGATAAACTTCTTGGAGGAAAAGAATGTCTCAGTTTAGCCGTTT
>NZ_JASOLS010000145.1:0-285 GCF_030215295.1 Corynebacterium sp. UMB6689
AGTCCAAGAAACCCAAGCCATTAAACATAAAATCATGGTCCCTAATTCTGTGGTCGGTGAAGTAGTTAATGTAGTGGCTCCTGGTTCTTATACCATTGAAGAGACCCTAGCTACTATCCGCCAATTTAATGGTGAGGAATACCAAGTCAAGGCCTATCAAAAATGGCCAATTCGTACCCCACGCCCTGTGGCGAAGCGGCTAGAAAGCACTACCCCACTGCTCACTGGACAACGGATTATTGATACCGTATTTCCGATTGCTAAGGGCGGGACAGCGGCCATTCC
>NZ_JASOLS010000146.1:0-284 GCF_030215295.1 Corynebacterium sp. UMB6689
CATTGTAGGCTTTGGAAACTGTTTAACTTGAGTGCAGAAGGGGAGAGTGGAATTCCATGTGTAGCGGTGAAATGCGTAGATATATGGAGGAACACCGGTGGCGAAAGCGGCTCTCTGGTCTGTAACTGACGCTGAGGCTCGAAAGCGTGGGGAGCGAACAGGATTAGATACCCTGGTAGTCCATGCTGTAAACGTTGGGCACTAGGTGTGGGGGCTGGTTTCATGGTTTCCGCGCCGTAGCTAACGCATTAAGTGCCCCGCCTGGGGAGTACGGCCGCAAGGCT
>NZ_JASOLS010000147.1:0-284 GCF_030215295.1 Corynebacterium sp. UMB6689
ATCAAACTGAACTCGGACAGGCTTCCCAACCAGGACGAAACGGACGAGTTCGGGCGCGCTCTCATGTGGTATTTGAAGGGGAATACGCTCGCGTCTAACCAGATAGTTAGGAGCATCTAAGTGTGGGATTCTAGGTTTACTCTGTCGGCTCCGGGCGTGGAATACACGTTCGGGGCCGGGACGGGGGCGAAGATCGCGTCTACAAAACCAGCTGGCAGTGAGCGTGAGACTAAACGCCAGCTACGGGGAGATGGGCGCGGCTACCACCTACAAAAGGACCTGTT
>NZ_JASOLS010000148.1:0-284 GCF_030215295.1 Corynebacterium sp. UMB6689
CTCAGGATCTTCAATATGTTCATATTTATAAAATAATAAGACACGGTAGTCTTTTGTCATAAGCTTTATTCCTCCTTTGTAGTTGCAAGCTACAAAATCTTACATTAGCCATTATACGCGCACAGCTTGGCCAGGGCGAATCTTATGCTCAGAGTAGTTCTTGGCAAGATTGGTCGACGCAAAGCACTCGTCAGGGTATAGAATGATGAGAAAAAGAAAGCAGGTACAGACGATGAAGCGATTAGAAAAATTAGAAGCGATTGAAGCCATTAAGCAGTGTAAGG
>NZ_JASOLS010000149.1:0-284 GCF_030215295.1 Corynebacterium sp. UMB6689
ACTAGGTAAATCATTGTGGTCACAAGCAATTTGTAATTTAGGTAAGGACATTTTTATCTTCTTCCCTTTCTTTCATAAATATCTATCCAAATAGCCTATTCAGGTTTGAGGTCGCTTTCTTCAATTCTTTGTTTTACTTCTTTTGCTGACATGACGTTTTGGACACCAATAACTGTTACTCCTGATTTAGCCGCTTGGTCAAACATATTCACAAAGTTTAAAGGAGTAAAGACAACATCATAATTTTTAGCTGTTGATTTTCCTTCTGCAATTGAAGTATGGTT
>NZ_JASOLS010000014.1:0-71738 GCF_030215295.1 Corynebacterium sp. UMB6689
GATTGAAGTCGTCTACAACCGCCGGCGCCGACACTCCGCACTCGGTATGGTAAGCCCCGTCGACTTCGAGAACCACACCGGCGCAATCAACAGCAGAAAAGAAATAGCTGCCTAACCACTAGGTAGCTCCACTACGTGTCCACGATTTGCGGGCAACCTCACAGAGTATTACTGCCACCACAATGCGCGTGCGAAGTTCTTTAGTTTCAAGCGTTTTCCCGCCAAGAAGTGGACTTGCTGTTGCGATTGCACACGTGATGGCGCTAGTTGCTGGCGAGGGGTTGGGAGAAGAAACTGACCGATGACTTCGAGGAATCAGCCTTTCATTGTATTCATGGTCGGGAAAGTCAAAAGGGGCTATGTAGTGTTGAGGCATTCTTATCGGCTCCTAGAAGGCGGCCAGTCTAGACTGTAAATCCTTGAGCATTAACCTTTTATCTAGTTTTGCTCGGCAAAAGACAGCGCCGCCTCGATGTTCTTCTTGCGCAGACCATGCTGGAGTTCTAGTCGCGGATTATCCGAGTCGGCGCGGTATCCCACCACACTCCAGCCGTTATTGTGGTTGAAGTCGACGGTGGCGACGAGGGGACCGTCGGCGAGCAACCGGCCACGCAGCTTCAGCCAGTTCGGATTCGGAGCAATGAACTCCGCTGTCCGGCTCTTTGTCAATGAGCCGTCCGGCTGCAAAATCAGTATCGGGGCGGTGTAGTAGTAATCGGTGGTGTCGTTGTAATCGACGCGACGCTTATAAACCAGCTCACCGATCAATGCGGGGCGGTACTCAATCCATCCATTCGCCCACGCAGTGCGCAGCCGCGTCGTGGATCCCCAGCGCCCTCGCATGACCATAACTCCGATAAGGATGAATACCAGTGCGGTGAGCGCGATGATAATACTGGCTATCGGTATCCCGCCGATGGTTCCATCTGCGCCGGGAAAAAGGACGAAGAGGAAAAGCGCATGCGTCACTGAGAAGAACAGGGACATAACTCCCATGGAGATGACAATGACACCAGCGATGGTCATGCCGGGATTCGTTTGGCCGATCGGTCGCCCGACGCTATCGATAGCTTCGCGTATGCCGCTGCGATCTACGTTGGGGTTGGGCTGCTGATCGTGCTCCTTTAGCTCCTTAGGCGCGAGGGAGTCGGCGCTGGCTGCATCAAATTTCAGCGTTGACCGAGGCAATTGAATAGAAGATTGCGTCATGGATCACAGTGTAAAGGGCTTGGAGCTGCCTTGATCGTCGGTTCAACATCCAATGGGGAGCAGGACCCGTGTGGGGCGGCGGGCCGACCCCAATGAAAGAGCGGCCTTAGCGCACCCAGCGCTGTTCGGCGAAGGAGAGAACGGCTTCTACCTGGCGCCCGGTGAGGCCACACGAAAGTTCTGCTTCTGAACTCGTCCCGTCGGTGCGGTAAGCAGCGACGGTCCATCCATTGTTATTCGTGGAGTCCACGGTTGCTAAGCGGGATCCTTCGGCGATAGCAGTGCCCCGCGATCTCAGCCAGTTCGGATTTGCAGCGCGGAACTCACCGGACATGGCTCTAGCTAGTGTGCCGTCTGGCTGGAGGAGCAGAAGGGGCGCCGAGTAATAAAAATAGGTTCGTTCACGGTCGTCGGGGCCTACGGTTTTGCTGCGTAGGTACACCAACTCACCGATGAGAGCAGGACGGTATTCTACCCAGCCGTTGCGCCATGCAGTGCGCAGACGCCGAGAACGACTGACTTTCATGGCCACGCGTCGCAAGCCAATCCCCACGATGATCAGGATGATCAGTAAAGGGAAGACGGGAATGAAAGAGATGAGCCGAAACTGTGAAATGACATGTCGCGCTGAGCCGAGGAAATCGTAAATAAAAGTGAACGCCATGCCGCATACGAAGAGCACCACGATAGTGATAAAAATCCAGGTAGCCACGTCGCCAGACTTCAGGCGCCCAGGCAGCGGACCAGCCTCCTCGATGACCTCGCGGAGCCCTGAATTATCTATTCGCGCGCTCGGCTGAGCATCGTGGGCGCGCTGTTCTTTCGGAGCAAGCCGGGGTGTGGCGTTTAGACTAATTCCACACTGCGTCCGCGGAAGCTGTAGGGGAGTATGGTGCATACGCCATAGTGTAGCGTCAATCACACTCCGCCACTGAGCGTTAATCGCTTAGTGCTCGGCGCGGGAGCCACGAATCGATTGTTCTACCAAACTCAACACCTGGTCTAGGTTCTTGGTGTCTCCCAGCGCGAGGCGGTTGATGAAGCCGTCCATGAAAGTCTCTAGGTACGTCACGAGGGTATCGATGGAGACGTCATCGCGCAGGCGACCTTTTTCCGCGTTGGATTCCAAGCGAGCGCGTACCGCCTTATCCAGAACTTCTTGCTCTTCGTGCCACCGAGCGGCGAAAGACGGATCAGTGCGCAGCATCGAGGTAACGGCCAGGCGAGTGGCCAACCAGTCGTGGCGCTCAGGGTGGCGCAGCATCTCGCTCATAACCTCAACCAGACCGTTATTTGCCACAACCTCGGCCTCGCGGGCCGCGTCTTCCCGGGCCAGGGCCAAAAAGAGAGACTCTTTATCGCCGAAGTGGTGAAAGATAGCCCCACGCGATTTGCCCGTGGCTTCTTCAAGGCGGCGGACTGTAGCACCGTCATAGCCGTGCTCCGCAAAGCATTTTCGTGCCCCAACCAGGATGTCGTTGCGGCGGCGATGAAGTTCGGAGTCGCTCATAATCGGCATGGCTGGAATCTCGCTCCTTAAGGCACGGCGGGGGATAATCAGGTGATGAAAATACGTAAAGGTTAGGAAATAGAAAAGGCCAGCCAGCACTCGTTGTTGCTAGCTGGCCTTTTGCCTAGTTATGCGGGGCTATCCGTAGTCGGCGTCCCCGCATGCGGGACAAGGCTGGTTTAGGCCTTGACCATCTGGCGCAGAACGAACTGCAGGATGCCGCCGTGGCGGTAGTAGTCGGCCTCACCAGGCGTGTCGATGCGAACCTTGGCATCGAACTCAACGGTCTCGCCGGATTCCTTGGTGGCGGTCACGTGGACCGTCTTCGGAATGCCGCCCTCGTTAAGAGCCTCAATGCCCTCGATATCGAAGGTCTCGGTGCCGTCCAGGCCCAGAGACTCGTGGGACTCGCCCTCCGGGAACTGCAGCGGGATGACGCCCATACCGATGAGGTTCGAGCGGTGGATGCGCTCGAAGGACTCGGTGATGACGGCCTTCACACCAAGCAGGTTGGTGCCCTTAGCAGCCCAGTCACGGGAGGAACCGGTGCCGTACTCCTTGCCGGCAAGGACAACCAGCGGGATGTTGGCTGCCTTGTAGTTCTCGCAAGCATCGAAGATGAAGGCCTGCGGTGCGCCCTCCTGGGTGAAGTCGCGGGTGTAGCCACCGGCGACGTCGACCAGCTGGTTCTGGAGGCGGATGTTGGCGAAGGTACCGCGCATCATGACCTCGTGGTTACCACGACGGGAACCCAGGGAGTTGTAGTCCTGGCGCTCCACACCGTTGGCATCCAGGTACTGAGCGGCCGGGGTGCCCGGCTTAATGGAGGAAGCAGGGGAGATGTGGTCGGTGGTTACGGAGTCACCGAGCTTAGCCAGAACACGAGCGCCCTTGATGTCCTGAACCGGTTCCGGCTCAGTTGGCATGCCGTCGAAGTACGGTGCCTTGCGGATGTAGGTGGAGTCCTCGTTCCACTTGAAGGTCTCACCCTCCGGAACGTCCAGGCTGCGCCATGCGTCATCGCCCTTGAACACGTCGGCGTAGTCCGCCTCGTAGAGCTCGCGGGAGATGGCCTGCTGGATGGTGTCCTCAATCTCCTGCGGGGAAGGCCAGATGTCCTTGAGGAAGACATCGTTGCCATCCTGATCCTGGCCCAGCGGCTGGGTCTCGAAATCGAAGTCCATGGTGCCGGCAATAGCGTAGGCGATGACCATGATGGGGGAAGCCAAGTAGTTCATCTTGACGTCCGGGGAGATGCGGCCCTCGAAGTTACGGTTACCGGACAGCACCGCGGTAGCAGCCAGGTCATGCTCGTTGATGGCGTTGGAAATTTCCTCCGGCAGCGGGCCGGAGTTACCGATACAGGTGGTGCAGCCGAAACCGGAGAGGTAGAAGCCCAAGGCCTCCAGATCCTTCCAGAGGTCTGCGCGCTGGAAGTAGCCATCCACAACCTGGGAACCCGGAGCACAAATGGTCTTAACCCACGGCTTGGACTTCAGGCCCTTCTCGGCCGCCTTGCGGGCGATGAGGCCTGCGCCGACCATGACGGACGGGTTGGAGGTATTGGTGCAGGAGGTGATGGAAGCGATGGCTACCATGCCGTGGTCCAAGGTGTACTCGCCGCCGTTCGGGGAGGTGACAGTCACCGGGTTGGACTGGCGGCCGGAGCCACCCTTGGCTGCGGATTCGCCCTCACCAGCGCGAGACTTGTTCAGGCCACCGGTCACGTCGACGAGGGAGTTCTCGTCGGCGCCCTCAGCGGTCATGCGCTTCGCCTCGATGGTGGACTCGTCTGCAACAACCTCGCCGGAAGCGTAGGTCGGCAGATCCTTACGGAACTGTTCCTTGGCCTCGGAGAGGAGGATGCGGTCCTGCGGGCGCTTCGGGCCGGCGATAGAGGGCTTAACGGTGGACAGGTCCAGCTCGAGGTACTCGGAGTACTCTGCCTCCGGAGCGTCCTGCTCCAGCCACATACCCTGCGCCTTGGCGTATGCCTCGACGCGGTCGATCTGCTCCTGCGGGCGGCCGGTGAGTTCGAGGTACTTGATGGTCTCCTCGTCGATCGGGAAGATCGCGGCGGTAGAACCGAACTCGGGGGACATGTTGCCGATGGTGGCACGGTTGGCCAGCGGCACCGACTTCACGCCATTGCCGTAGAACTCAACAAACTTCTGAACGACGCCGTGCTGACGCAGCATCTCGGTGATGGTCAGAACCACATCGGTTGCGGTCACACCGGTCGGAATCTCGCCGGTGAGCTTGAAGCCCACGACGCGGGGGATCAGCATGGACACCGGCTGGCCCAGCATTGCAGCCTCGGCCTCGATGCCGCCGACGCCCCAGCCCAGAATGCCCAGGCCGTTCTCCATGGTGGTGTGGGAGTCAGTGCCGATACAGGTATCCGGGTAAGCAACACCGTCGTTGTCGAAGACAACGCGGGAGAGGTACTCAATGTTGACCTGGTGGACGATACCGGTTCCCGGAGGAACAACGCGGAAGTTGGAGAAGTTCTCAGCACCCCAGCGCAGGAACTGGTAACGCTCCTGGTTGCGCTCGTACTCGATCTCAACGTTCTTCTCTAGAGCTTCGGTTGAGCCGAAGGCCTCGACGATGACGGAGTGGTCAATAACCATCTCAGCCGGGTTGAGCGGGTTCACCTGGTCCGGCTTGCCGCCGAGGGCGGTGATAGCTTCACGCATGGTTGCCAGGTCCACCACACAGGGGACACCGGTGAAGTCCTGCATAAGAACACGGGCCGGGGTGAACTGGATCTCGGTATCCGGCTCAGCGGAGGGATCCCAGTTCGCCAAAGCGTTAATGTGATCCTTGGTTACGTTCTTCCCGTCCTCGTAGCGCAGCTGGTTCTCAGCCAGCACCTTGAGGGAGTAAGGAAGCTTCTCCAGGCCCTCGACTGCGTTGATGTCGAAGTAGTCATAAGACTTACCGTTGACCTCAAGAGTCTTCTTGGCGCCGAAGGAGTTCAGGCTTTCAGTCATAAGGAGCTCCATTCCTTGCTTTTGCTTGTGGGTTATCGAACACTGGTCGAAGGTTCATCGAATTTGCCGTCATGCCCTAGCAGCCAACTGGAGCCAGGAATTTCGACAGTCTCAGAACGCTAATGTTCCGTATCTATTGTAGATGTAAGAACCCTCGGTTGACACCAGCATAACAGTACGAGCGTTCTGTTTCCTACATTTCGGGGGTAGCGGCGAGTCGCCCACGTCAACCGCACTGCACGGTTTAGGCTCAGTCGGGAGCAGCAGGGGGGACACGCCCCGCCAAAGAAATGAGCTTGACGAGCCGTGACGCCAAGCACAGCGATCAAGGTCCCAATGATCATTGAGGCTAGAGATTAAGGAGAGGCGAATGATTCCTGCGGGAGTAGACGTAGATGACATCGCCGATCAGCTCTCGGCCGATGGCGTGGCATTCTCCAATCCAGAACTACCGCTTGACGACGACCTCCAGACCCACATCGCAGAATCCCTCCAACCCAACCACGGCATTGCTGTCGTTGATGTTTTTCCGGAGAAAATTCCAGATCTCCGCGATCTGGCCACAACCCTTCAAGAGCAAACGGGACTTGACACAGTAATTCTCCAGGCACCCATGCGGGTGTCCGCGGTCAGTAATTCTTATGACCGGGCAGCCCTAGAGGCGGCCGAAGATTCGCTTCCCACCGGACTCGATCAGGTAACCCTGCTTAATGATTTTTATGCCGTTGCAGATCAGTTCTCCGTGCCGTGGTTGTTGATTTTTGCGGTCGCGTTCACCGTTGCGGCGGTCGCTGGATGGGCGAGTTTCCGGGCAGCCGCCACGGAGGTTGAACCAGCCGATCACTAGGCGAGAAGACGCCGACCAACACGCGCCGGCCTTCAGTGCGGGGGAGTAGGGAAGTGGCGAAAATCAACCACTAAGACTTGATTTTTCGCCGGGGGAGTGGTTGCCGCTGGGCTTTCGAGCCTTCCAAAGCTAGGTGTGCCACGAGACTTGAGACAGGCGCAGGGCGGGCAATTTCTCGTCCCGCTGGAGGGTGAAATCTCCGGACGGCGGGCGGGCGATCCCGAGGTCGAAGCTGACGCCGCGAGGCAGAGCTCGAAGGGCGAAAGGCTAATGGGGTCTCGCACGCAAGTGCCGCCTCCTCAAGCACCCTCCGAATGGTGTGCCGCTAGGAACTCGCCCCCGAAGAGAGAAAGGCGCAAGGCAAGGCTTGGGACGCGACAAAGGGGCGGTGCCCGATGGGCAGGACAGGTGAGGGCCGAGGGTAGAGTGAGCAACATCACAGTCACACCTTGGTAACAATGTCATTGCAGGTTAGGTGCGCCTGTAACGCCGTGTGGTCATGCGTGGCTTATGTGAAAGATGGGGAAAGTGTGCGAGAAGGCGTGTCGGTGACGTATGGTTCACGTATCGACTCACGGGTTGACTACTGCTCCATACGTTCATGGACCAAGCCTTGACTCTCAACTGATTTGTCGCACGGGTATGTGGGGAAGCACGCCACGAGCGAAGGGAACTGTTGAGGTTCACCGCCTGGTGGATGACCGTCGCACCACTATGTTGATGCGCATAGCAGTACAGTTTGCTCGGCGCAGTCGGTACCAGTGTTCAAATTTTTTTAGATATCGAAACACCTACCTCCCGAGTGGAAGAGGCTTCATACACTTCATACGCATGCCTTTTTGAGGGCTGCGTCGGCCTGGGTTCCATCGGTTTCCGGTTGGGTGCCAGCCACGAGGGCTTGCGCGTGCGCCACTATTGGTGCGAGACGCGACCCTTCCATGAGCGCGGCGCCGAGCGAGGAGGAACCGACATAGGACTTATCGCCAGATTAGGGTGTGTGCCCCCTCATCGCCGGATCGCGCAGTCATATTTAAGCGCGCTCTATGCGGAGCAAACGAGCCCGCGAGTGCGCAGTCTGATTTGCTTTTATAAAGCGGTCCGGCTTGATGTTGGTGCACACACGAGACGCCGCGCAGTATCGTGTTGCCCCGTGTCAGTGATGGTGCAGCCCAACTTATTCGACCTATATTGTCGTGAAGTTGCTCGTAATCATCTAGGGCAACCCGCGTGGGCATACCCCGGCCAGCACCGGGTGCCAGCCTTTTCGGTTCCACTTATTCCTTTGGACGTAGCCGTCGTCGTAACATCCTGCGGGAAGACCGAGCTAGCTATGCGCACTTTGCGTGCCTTAACTACCGTTTGCCTGGCTGACTCGTTGCCTGTACCGCTCGATGTCCGGCACGCATGTCTGCACGACACGCATGACAGTTCCAATGAGGTAGGTGCCTAGGAGATAACTCTCGTGGCCACCACATCGTCATTTGGCTTCCGGCGTTTCAAGGCAGCTTTCGCTGCCATTGCGACCACCGTAGCCTTGTCTACCGCTTCTTCGCTCGCTCCTGCAGTGGCGGAGGAGCCTGAGCGGCTCAATATTGAGTCACTGCTGTCCTCTGATAGTCCTTCCATCGCTGACCTCGCCGGCGCCATCGCTCAGATTGAGGAACGCATCGCGCAAGCGGAGGCCGAAATCGGCATCCAACGTGAAACCGTCAACCGGGCGCTCGTTGATCTCAATGACGCTCGCACTAAGGCAGCCCAGGCTCGCCGGGGAACCACGACGGCTCGCCAGGAGCTTGATGACGCCCAGGCAGACGTCGCCGATGCACAAGCCAAGCTGGACGAGGTCTCACGCTCTGCCTACCGCCGAGCAAATACCTCTGACGCCGTTTCCCACGCGGCCGGCAAGGATGCCCGCTCGGATATGTTGGAGCGCCAGTCCTACCTCCGCTCGCAATCAGAAAAGCAACAGGCCATTGTGAGCGATCTGGAAAAGGAGCGCACGGAGAAGGCCAACAAGGAGTCGCAGCTACGCAAGACCCAGCAGTTGGCTGAGGAGCGCGCAGACAAGGCGGCCGATGCTGAGTCCGCTGCACGCGAACAGCTCTCCGCTTCCGAAGCTTCAATTGAAGAATCTGCGGCCGAGCGCGAGGACCTTCTCTCTCAACTCTCATCTCTCCACAAGGCCCTTAATCAAGCTAAGGGTGTTGACGTGGTCGATTCGTCAAGTCCAGAGACCGGAAAGAACGTCAACGATGAGGCCTTGTCGCCAGCGGGGGAGGCCGGTACTCAGGACACAACTACGGCCCCAGCCGATGACTCCACAGAGTCGACCCCAGAGACCGATTCCGTCGCGGCCGCCGGCCCTTCAGCCTCCGAGGCGAAGGACCCTACTTTGCAATCACAACGCTCTGCGCCCTCCGTTTCTGCTGAAGACATGGATGCGCTCTCGAGTGCCGCAAGCACTGTGGCCAACGATCCGAACGTGCAGGAATTGTGGTCGACAAGCACTGCAAGCTCCGCTGAAGAGGAGGCGACTTCAGGCGGCAGCGGCAGCTCCTTCGACCCGAGCGGGATCGATGCTGAGACGGTTGCATTGGGCATTGGCGCGGTAGGAACCGTAGCTTCCTTGGTCGCCGCTTCTCAGCCAGGCCACAGCAACAGCTTGAGCCAGGACGAGATCGACGCTTTGGTTGAAGGCTCCTCAAAGCTTTTCGCCCTGCAGGGCGAAGGCGCGAGCACCGCGGAGGCTAGCGATTCTGCTTCCGCGACTTCGGATGAAGACACTGTGGAGTCCAAGGTTTCCGGTGTGCTGGATCCACTTGACACGACCGATAGCGTCACGGATAAGGCTTCCGAATCTCTGGGTGATGCCTCCCGTGAGGCAAAGATCGAGACTGTCATTTCGCGCGCGACGTCCCAGGTAGGTGTTCCGTATGCGTGGGGCGGTGGCGATGCAAACGGTCCCACCCAGGGCATTCGTGACGGCGGCGTGGCGGATTCCCACGGTGACTACAACAAGGTCGGCTTCGACTGCTCGGGCCTTGTTCTCTATGCCTTTGCAGGAGTAGGCATTTCCCTGCCGCACTACACCGGCTACCAGTACCAGAAGGGGACCAAGATCGCACCGAGTGAGATGGAGCGTGGTGACCTAATCTTCTACGGCCCAAGCGGCAACCAACACGTGGCGATCTACCTCGGCGATGGCACGATGGTTGAAGCCCCGCAGTCTGGTCAAAACGTCAGCATTACCCCTGTGCGTCAAGGCGGCATGGCACCCTATGCCGTGCGCCTGATCTAGAACAGCCCGTTGCTAGACTGGGCTGCATGACTGACACACTGCGTACTGCCCAGGGCAACGCCCACAGCACCGATTCGGTGCCCTCTTCATTCGACGCCCTCCTCGTTCTTTCTTTCGGTGGCCCGGAAGCAAACGAGGAGGTCGTCCCGTTTTTGGAGAACGTTACCCGTGGCCGCGGCATTCCGCGCGAGCGCCTTATCGAAGTTGGGGAGCACTACTTTCACTTCGGTGGTAAAAGCCCCTTGAACGAATTGAACCGAGAGATTATTGACAACGTGGCCGCGGAGCTCAAGGCTCGCGGACATAATCTACCGGTTTACTTTGGTAACCGTAACTGGCATCCCTTCGGAACAGAAGCTGTCGAGAAAATGGCTGCCGACGGAGTGCGCAACGTGGCTGTCTTTGCTACCTCGGCGTGGGGTGGCTACAGTGCTTGCCGACAATACAACGAAGACATCGTCGCTTTGCGCAAGTACGTCGAAGACAAGAACTTGCCCGCCATGACCTTCACCAAGCTTCGTCAGTTCTTCGATCACCCGAAGTTCATCGAAGAGATGGCTGCCGCGGTCCGAGATGCCTACGCACAGGTCCCGGAAGACAAGCTGGCTAGCACCCGCATGCTGTTTACTGCCCACTCAGTTCCAACGGCGCACGATGCAGTGGGGGGTGCTGAAGGGGATAAGCACATTTACTCCCGCCAGGTGGCGGAAGCTTCCCGTCTCGTCGCCGAGGCAGCAGGGGTGGAGGACTATGACCTTGTATGGCAGTCGCGGTCAGGCAACCCGGCTACTCCATGGCTAGAGCCGGACATCGTCGATCACACGACGCTCATCCACCAGGAGGACGGTGTCGATGGCGTCGTCGTGTGTCCCATCGGATTCATCTCCGATCATATGGAGGTCATCTGGGACCTCGATTCAGAACTGAAGCAAGCCGCGGAGGAGATGGGGGTTAGCGTCTATCGCACCCGCACCGCTGGTCCAACCACTCGTTTCGCCTCGCTCATCGTGGACCTCATCGATGAGCTGGAGCAGGGAACCGAGCCCGTTTCTCTCGGAGACGTCACTGTCCAAGGTTGCACCGTCGATGGTGCCCCCTGCGCTGAAGGGTGCTGCGATATCTGGTCGCTGCACAAGCCGCATTAACGCGCGAAATCCGTGAGCGCGTAGGCCACGCCAGCCATTCGTGCTTGACGGATGTGGCGCCATAGGCGCAGCAGCTGTGGATCGAGGCTGTGGTCCTGGATGCGGTCGGTCACTGTCTCGATGATGGCCGCGACGCGATCAGCGCGCGCAAAAAGTTTTGCTGCGCGCCCCGGTACCGCAGCGGGTAAACCCGGAGTGTCATAGAAGTCACTAAGAGTTCCCACCGTCAGCCGCGGATTGGGGAGAGCATCGCTGCGGTAGCCCAGAGCTTCGATGAGTGCTGCGGATTCATTCGTTGCGGCGCTCAATAGCGCATCAGCCTCGCCCGGGCTTAGCCACGCAGGCGAGGGGAGCGCAGCAGTTTCCTCAATTACCATCCACTGGGTGGCGCCGTCGGCATAAGAGGGCACCAATACTAAATGACGGTCTCTATCGTTGGTCCGCACCACGATAGCGCCGGCCGGATTATTAGCCGCTGCACGCGCCGAATCCGAACCCGCCGGTAGTGCTGGCGCCTCGCCAGGGCCAGAAAGGATGAGTCGCAGGAGGGGCTCGCGTTCATCGCGCTCGATAATGGAGATGGTTTCGCGTCGGAGACGTGACATAACATCAAGGAAGGGTTCTCCGTTCGCTCCCTGCTGTTCCCCGCCTAGCTCGCCGAGGGCATCAAGGAAATCATCGGCGGATTCGTGTCCCCACAGCCACGCGCCAAGCCAGACTGCGACGTTTTGTACGGGGGACCAGACTTCGGCGCGCATATCCATGGCTGGACAGTGTAGACGATAGGGTAGACCGCTATGAACTTGAATTCCCGGGATCCTTACGGCGGCGACATTTTCGCCGGACATACACGCAACAAGAAAACCGAATACCCCGAGGTGCCCGCAGAACCGGGGCTGGTCGTCGAGGTTCGGGGAGACGATTTCGTGGGGGCGGTGATGGGCGTGGACAAGACCGCGTGGGGGCCAGTCGTGCGCCTCGAAGATCGTCACGGTACCGAGCGAGTATTCAAACTTGTCAAGGGCGGCTTCCTTGTAGAGGGGCAGCCGGTGACGCTGACGAGATACGTCGAGAAGCAAGCGCCCAGAAAGTCGAACTCTGGATCGCGCCGCGTTGAGAACGTTGAGGCGAAAGTAGCCGCGCCATCGCGCATTTGGGTCGAAGGTATCCATGATGCGGCGATCGTGGAGAAGGTCTGGGGGCACGACCTGCGAGTAGAGGGCGTGGTAGTCGAATACCTCGAGGGTCTAGACAACCTCGAGGAACGCCTCGCTGAATTCCAGCCAGGACCTGGGCGCCGCGTGGGAGTTCTCGCGGATCACCTCGTAGAAGGCTCAAAGGAAACGCGGTTGACGCAAACAGTGGGCGAGCATGTGCTCGTGACCGGACATCCCTTCATTGATATCTGGGCAGCCGTTAAACCCGAGCGCCTAGGGCTGCGCGCCTGGCCCGAAGTTCCCTATGGGGAAGACTGGAAGACTGGTATCTGCCGGCGAACGGGCTGGTCCGATCCCAAGGAAGGCTGGAGCCGTGTTTATAATGCCGTCAATTCCTTCCGGGATCTCGATTCCACGCTCATCGGCGCTGTAGAACGTCTCGTAGACTTCGTCACGACGCCCGAGCTGCGCAAAGAAGATCTTCTTTAGTTCGAGTTCGCTCGGTCGATGAGATTCACCGCGAGCTGACATCCGGCGGTTTCCGCTGCCCAGCCTGCCGCCTGGAGGCGCTGGGACATAGCCTGTTTGGAGATACCCAATTCCTCGGCGGCCTCATTCTGGTTTAGTCCTCCGCGCACCAAGGATGTAGCCTCGCGGCCCTCCATCGTGCGCTTAGTGAGTACGAATCCGAGGAGAGCGAAGGCTGCTGCAATATCCTGCGCTTCCTGCGCCTGCCCGCGCCGATCAACCTTGGCGTAGACATGCCCCGCGCGTGCTGATCCCTTCACAGCAGCGGTAGCGACGGCGCGCGTCTCGGCATCTCCCGCGCCCTCGCCCGGGACAACACCGATACCGATGGCCCAGTCACCGTCCGCAAGAAGTGCCATGACGACATCGCACACCGCGGAAGAGGAGTAGGCAACGGCGCAAATATCCTCGACGCCAAGGACCTCGAATTCACCGACGCCCTCCAGCGTGGAAAGCGCAGCTGCGGAGCGTTGGACCAAATCGGCGCGGCGCACCGAGCGACCGCGGTAGCGGGCATGGACTGCTAGCACGTTGAGAGACTCCTTCCAGCGAGAAACAACGTTTAGTCTACCCCTTGCGCTTGACCGGTCGCTGCATACCGGGCTCGAGCGGCAAGCGCGTGTCTAAAATGAGTCCGGCGATACCGAGTGCAGCAGCGAGGACAAAGCCAACGATGGTGTAGGGGCTTGTCTTACCGGTAAGCGCGTCCCCGAAAAAGACACCGATAGCGGTCGTGGGAATCGAACCGATGAGAGTGGCGATGGAAAACTGCAGGACCGAAATTGGGGTGAGGGCCGCGACATAGTTTAATAAGGAAAACGGAACTCCCGCGACCATCCGCAATGAGGCCACGGCGAGCCAACCGCGGCGGTCCAGGCGCGCATTGATTGCATAGACAGCCGGGTGCGTGAGGTGCGGGCGAATCCATTCACCAAGCAACCTGCGGATTATCAGCAGGGAAACAGTGGCGGAGATGGTCAGTGCGACGAGGGAGATGACCAGCCCGAGCCACGGGCCGAAGAGGAGCCCCGCGGCTAAAGTCCATACTGTTCGGGGGATGGGGAACTGCGTGAAGAAGATATAGGAGCCGGCAAAGGCGACGAGGAACCATGGCCCGAGGTGCTGCGACCAAGAACGGAGCGCGGCGAGAGAGGGGACGTCGACAAGCACGGCAAGAATCACCAGCGCCATGCCGGTGAGGATTACCGCCGCCCAACGCTTCCACGTCCAGCGGCTGCAGCTCCGCCAAGCCGAGCGCGCCAAAGACGTACAAAAGTCACCGACGCTGTGCACCCAACCAGTTTTCATAGGGCTACAAGCTTAATCCGAGTGAGGCCGAAATCCTCATTGGATCCAAGCGCGTCCCGCGAGTCGCGGTGTCTGGGGAGGAACTGGGAGTAGCGCCCCAACTTGCTGGCAAGCCTCGGTTCGATGCACGGTTTCAGCACTCCGCGGTGGATACTTATCTGAGGCACGCATCCGCATGAACTTTCTTCATAACCTCACGTCTTATATGGACGCGGCTACCTTGCTTGAGGCTTTTGGGCCATGGGTCATAGGCGGTATTGGCCTCGTGGTGTTCATTGAGTCAGGAGTACTCTTTCCGTTCCTTCCGGGGGATTCACTCCTGGTGGCCGCTGGTACGGCCGAAATGCCCTATAAAAAGTTCATCGGATGGAACGTTAGCGGGGCAGTGGCATGGGTGCTCTCCATGAATTTGGTCGGCGTCTTCTTGGGAAATATTCCAGGCATTGCCGATTCGATTGAGAAGATCATGCTGCTTATCATCGCGCTGTCTGTAGCGCCCATCCTAATCAAGGCTGTGCACAGCTACGTCACGTCGAAGAAGAAGGCAACTGTAGTGGAAGAAGCGGAACCTATTAATAGCCGGGCAGCTTAGCAGTCCACGTAGCGAGCGTACTCACCCCGCAAGCGAGCGTGGGTGACATAAACGGGTTCGTTGTCCCCAGCGTGCCGCAATTCCTCCGTGAGGCCGGCCATGACCGCGTCGCGGGCTTGCGCATGGGTGGAGTGGAAGCTCATCACCGTGCCATCAACAACGGCGTCACCGCGTCGTTTAACCACAACATACTGAGAGTCCTCGGGGGCCTCGACCACATGGCGCTGGGCGGTGAAGGGATCTAGATAGGTAAAAGTAGCGTGCATACGCACCCACTGTACCGATGCGAAAAGCCCCGTGAATCGCCTGCCTTTCTGGCAATGCGAAACACGGGGCTTCTATCTGTGCCCGAGGGGGGACTTGAACCCCCACGTCCGTTAATAGGACACTAGCACCTCAAGCTAGCGCGTCTGCCATTCCGCCACCCGGGCTAGGGTGTTTGTTCAGCCTCTCGGCTGGGCACTCGCATACTGTATCCCGAATGGGCATAACTTCACAAATCAGCAGCTCACGCTGTGTTTTAGGCTCGTGCAGTGTGCTGAAAACACAACGATGAAACTCGCTCGCCCCAACCGAGCGCTTACTGCCGCTGTCTAGGGCAGAAGACCATTCTTCGGCATGGGTTTTAGCTTTCCGGTACAAATGAATCTATGACTAAGAACACTTCAGATTCCGTTGAGAGCTACGCCACCGATTCCCGCTTTCCCGGCCCGGACCCTTATGCACCACTGGGGGATGTCCCCGCATTCACCGTAACGTCCGCTGATATTGAAGAGGGGGCGGAAATCGCAGAGCGCTTCCGCGCTCCTGAGAACATCTCACCGCAACTCTCGTGGTCGGACGTACCCGAGGGAACCAAGTCCTTCGCTGTCACCTGCTTTGACCCGGACGCTCCGACGGGTTCCGGTTTCTGGCACTGGGCTGCGTTCAATATTCCGGCTGACGTACGTGAGCTTCCTACGGGAGCAGGCTCCGCGGAAGACCTTGGACATGAAGGTGTCATCAGCTTGCGCGGAGACTCCGGCCAGCGCGTTTATTACGGGCCCCAGCCGCCAGCTGGTCATGCCCCGCACCGCTACCTCTTTGCGGTCCACGCCGTCGACGTTGAGCGCCTCGACATCGACCCGGAGGCAACGCCGACGGTCCTTGGGTTTAACCTTTTCTTCCACACCCTCGGCCGTGCGATTACGTGGGGCTGGTACGAGGCCCACTAATACGGCCCATTAGACTCGGCACAATGACTAGGAATTCGGATACTAACCCCACGACTGACGGAGTAGATATCCCCGCCGCCCTGCGCGTGGGCGGCGCTTTCATGTTGCTGGCCGCCGTGTTAGCACTATTTGGGCTCGTATCGATTTTCACCGACGGCTGGGGCGCCACCTTTGAATGGACATGGCGCCACCTCGCCATCGTTGGCGCGGCGCTGCTCGTCGGTGCATTCAGCACCCAACGCCGCGATCAGCGCGGCAGCCGCGAGCAAATCATTGCGCTAGTCCTAGCGCTGGTGCTCATCATCGCTAGCCGCGCACTGCCCAGTACGGTCCTCACCACGATGGGGCAGTACGTGGTTTTCCTCTACGCCGTGGCTGCAGGCCTGTGCGCGGTCATTATCCGCCGCACACTGCGTTAAGTGAAACGCATGAAGCGCGGAAGCCCCCATCCGTGCTTCTCTTCATCGACAGGGCTAAGCCCCCTCGAAGACTCTTCGGGGGCTTAGTCGATCCATCCCAGACCGGAGCCAACTGCCTCCGAGATGTTACTGAGGCCGTGCGCGCGAATCTGCTGGGCAATGCCGCGGTGAATGTCGCGAATCCAATCCGGTCCACCATAAATCAGTCCGGTGTAGCCCTGCAGCAGCGAGGCACCGGCAGTAATACGTTCCCATGCCTGCTCCGGCGTGGAAATTCCGCCCGCCGAAACCAGCACCAGTTCATCGCCTACGCGGGCGTGAAGTCGCTTGAGCACTTCCATCGAACGCTCAGCCACCGGGGGACCCGACACGCCACCCGCGCCCATGGCAGCAACCTCGTCGGCCGGGGTGTTCAATCCCTCACGGGAAATAGTGGTGTTGGTAGCCACGATCCCAGCCAAGCCAACTTCCACGGCCATATCCGCCACGGCATCAATATCTTCATCGCTGAGATCGGGAGCAATCTTGACCAAGACCGGCGAGGATGTTGATTCCACCACGGCTTCCATGATGGGGCGGAGGGACTCCACTGCCTGCAGGTCACGCAATCCTGGGGTATTAGGGGAGGACACATTAACCACGACATAATCGGCCAGATCCCCCAGCACAGTTGCGCACTGACGGTAGTCATCCACAGCATGCTCGGCGTCGGTGACCTTGTTCTTGCCAATGTTGATGCCCACGACATCGTTGTAGCGGCGCTTGCGTAGATTGCGCGCGGCGGTTAGCGCACCCTCATTGTTAAAGCCCATGCGGTTTAGGATTGCCTTGTCCGCCTTGAGTCGGAACAGGCGGGGAGCAGGGTTTCCGGGCTGCGCCTTCGGGGTGATGGTGCCCAGCTCGGCATAGCCGAAGCCAACGGGGGTCCAGACATCAGCAGCCGCCGCGTTCTTGTCGAAGCCGGCCGCCAACCCTAGCGGACGTGGGAAGCGCACCCCAAAGACTTCCTGTTCCAATACCGGGTCATTAACCGGTACCACCTTTCCCAGCGCGCGATTGAGCGGGCCACCG
Source organism: Corynebacterium sp. UMB6689 (assembly GCF_030215295.1). Classification (NCBI taxonomy): domain Bacteria; kingdom Bacillati; phylum Actinomycetota; class Actinomycetes; order Mycobacteriales; family Corynebacteriaceae; genus Corynebacterium; species Corynebacterium sp. UMB6689. The sequence goes on from NZ_JASOLS010000014.1 coordinate 17,295, forward strand.
GCTTGGAAGATAGCGAGTCCGCCGTTGATGATTCCGTGGATTCGCTCTGGGTCGAGTTTAAACATTCCCTTCAATGCTGCCTGGTAGGCAGCATGGCGGGCGCGGTCAAGGGCGGAGTACTGCATGAAGTGTCCTTAGCTGAGGTTGCGAATGAGGTCTTTGAGACCGGATGCTAGCGCGGTGATGTGTCGAGTTGCGGATCGGTGATGAACTGGAGGCCTTCACCGGATGCGGAGGCGGTGACGAGGGTGCCGTCGCCCAGCACAGCAATAGTGCGTGCATCAGCCACAGTGTCCATGGTGCCAACGTTTTCTGGGACGCCCGCGGAAACGGTATAGGCGTGGAGATGGTTGTTATCGGTGGTGGTTACCCACGCCAGTGTGCGGCCGGCATCCCAAGCCACGCCCCACGGTGTGCCGTCGGTGTTGCCGTATTGGTGCAGGCGAATAACGTCGCTGGCAGTGTAGATAGCCACGCGTTTGCCTACGGTGTCCGATGCCACGACCACGGCCCCTTCGCCGCCGGAGATCTGGCCGACGCCCTGGCCTACGCGCAGACGCCCGCCCGCACGGTCCTTTTCCCAATCGAGAGATTGAATCGTCGAGTCTTCCCTTAAGGCTCGGACGATGCCGTCCGCACCATCAGAAACGGGAACGGAAATGAGCTGATCCGAACCGGCCTCCACCGTGATGCCGGTGCTGCGTTCCCCGTCGCGGTACACGCCGACGGTGGTCGAGTCCTTTGAACCAACGAATACTTCACCGCTGGAAGCCTCCGCGGCTACCGTTACTGGCTGCTCCTCATCCACTGCCAATTCCTGGGGGGAATCCGGCTGGGATGGATCAACAAGCAAGACTTTTTCCCCACACGCGAGGAGGAAATGCTTGTCGGAAGCGGTCAGGTCGCCGCACTTCTGATCGACGGAAATCTGCGTGGCCTTTTCTTCCTCAAAGTCTGCAGCCGAACCTACAGCGAGGGAGTCCTCGGTGCGCACGGCGAGGGTATCACCCACCGCCTCGAGGTCAGTCACGGCAGTGTAGGGCACGACGGTGCCCACTGGCTCCGATAACTCTGGGGAAGAAGCGGGTTCGGCCTTGCCATAGACCGCCGAGTTGGGGTCCCCGCCAACCCCTTCCGTGGGATTGCAGGCGGCAAGGGCGCATGTGCTGGCAAGAAGGGCAGAAGAAAGCAGGACTCGACGCATTTTCACGATCCCTCATCCTAGCAGTCAGCGTGGTGGAAACCGGAAGCCATGGAGCGCGCTAGTAGGCTGTCGCGGGTGACTACAACAGCTACAACTGACGCCATGACATGGGTACAGGTCATCGTCTTGTCTCTTGTCCAAGGCCTCACCGAATTCCTGCCCGTGAGCTCTTCGGGGCACCTACGCATCGTCTCCACGCTCTTTTGGGGGCAGGACGCCGGCGCCTCCTTTACTGCCGTTATCCAGCTCGGCACTGAGTTAGCAGTGATTGTGTACTTCGCGGGAATGATCTGGCAGATCCTCAAAGGGTGGTTCATAGGTCTCGTGCACAAGGAGCAGCGTGGCCAGGACTACCGCATGGGGTGGATGGTCATCGTCGGCTCAATCCCGATTGGCATCCTAGGCGTCCTGGGCAAGGACCTGATCAGGGATAACTTGCGCAACCTGTGGATTACAGCGTCCATGCTCGTGCTTTTCTCCGTTGTCTTCATCATCGCTGAGAGGGTGGGCAAAAAGGAGCGCAGCTTCGAGGACTTGACGATGCGCGATGCCATCGTCATGGGCCTATGCCAGTGCTTAGCTCTCATCCCAGGTGTCTCGCGCTCGGGAGGCACGATTTCGGGCGGCCTCTTTTTGGGCTTGGATCGCGAGGTGGCGACGCGCTTTAGCTTCCTCCTCGCCATTCCTGCGGTTATGGCTTCGGGCCTGTTTTCGCTTGGCGACGCCTTCGGCCCCACCGTGGGGCAATCTGCCACCGGCGCCCAACTGCTCGTCGGCACGCTCATCGCGTTCGTCGTCGGTTATGCGTCTATTGCGTGGCTGCTGAAGTTCGTGGGTAACCACTCCTTCGAGTGGTTTGCGGCCTACCGCATCCCTGTCGGGCTCCTCGTCATGCTCTTGCTGGGCCTCGGAGTGCTCGCCCCTTAATAACCGGGCATGCGCCAGTTGCGGAGTCAGTACACGTTAGGATGGTGCCCATGCACTCTTGGCCTGTCCCGCACATCGATTCCGTACCTGGCGCCCCGTCGCCGCTTCACCTCTATGATTCCGCTGATGAAGAGGTAAAAAAGCTCAGCATCAAGGGGGAGACCGCCACCATGTATGTCTGTGGCATTACCCCGTATGATTCCACCCACCTGGGCCATGCGGCGACCTATCTCACCTTTGATCTGATCTACCGCCAGCTGCTGGATAACGGCTACAAGGTGAATTACGCCCAGAACATCACCGACGTGGATGATCCGCTCTTCGAACGCGCCGAGCGCGATGGCGTGGATTGGCGCGAGTTGGGTACCTCGCAGATCAATCTTTTCCGCTCCGACATGGAACTGCTCTCTGTGTTTCCTCCGCAGCACTTCGTTGGGGCGATGGAAGCCATCGATGAGATCACGGAGATGGTGCAGGCGCTTCTCGACGCAGGTGCGGCCTACGTCGTCGATGACCCCGACTATCCGGACGTCTACGCATCAATCGAGGCCACGAAGAACTTCGGCTACGAATCGAATTATTCCCGCGAGCAGATGGAGACCTTCTTTGCCGAGCGCGGCGGTGACCCGGACCGCCCCGGTAAGCGTGATCCGCTAGATGCCTTGATTTGGCGTGCCCACCGCGAGGGCGAACCCGCCTGGGAATCTCCTTTTGGCCCGGGGCGTCCGGGCTGGCACATTGAGTGTTCTGCCATCGCGACCAACCGGCTCGGCTCCAGCTTCGATATTCAGGGTGGGGGTTCGGATCTCAAGTTTCCGCACCACGAGTTTTCTGCGGCGCATGCTGAGGCCGCTCGTGGGGTCGAACGCATGGCCCAGTCCTATGTGCACACCGGCATGATTGGCTTGGAGGGCACCAAGATGTCCAAGTCTTTGGGTAACCTGGTCTTCGTCCACAAGCTTGTGGAGGCAGGCGTTGATCCCTCTGCGATTCGCCTTGGCGTATTCTCCGGCCACTACCGTGAGGACCGGGACTGGTCCGACGAGGTCCTGCGCACCGCGCAGGAGCGTTTGGAGCGCTGGCGTGCGGCCTCCCGAACCCCAGGCACCGTGGAAGAGATCAAGAACGTTGTCCACAACGTGCGGCTAGCGTTGGCGGATGATTTGGCTACCCCGCGCGCTATTGCGGTTCTGGATCAGTGGGCTAAGAAGGCCACAGGGGCAGTGGAAGCGTCCGAAGAAGCATCTAACGTTCTGCGCACTGCAGTTAATTCCTTGCTGGGCGTGCGCCTCTAGGAAACTTCAGGCATGATTTAGCTCATGACGATTCGTGCAGAATTCCAGCCCACCGTTGATGAGTTCATGTCCAACCTGCAGTCCTTCGCCACCGGGGATTACCTCAAGGAAGAGGAGAAGGAGTTCTGGGAGGCACCGTTTGATGCTTCGGTGCTCCCAGACCTCCGCTCTATCTTGGAGTCCTTCCTCGAGGACCTGGATAAACTTCCAGATGATCCAGATGGTGGTCTCCTGGGAGCTGCGGTGCGTCCTTCCGTCGAGAAGCTCGCAGCTTTCAACCGCAAGAACGCCGACGCTGTACTTGAGCCGGAGGAGAAGGAGGAGCTCACCGAGTTTATTCACTTGGCCTCCGCAGCAACAGGTGCAGATGATGAAGCCCTCGCGCAGCTACCGGAGCTGGATTTCTAATTGACTGATACCGATCAGACCGCACATACCTGTCGTCCCGCCGCGATCTTCTGGGACATGGACGGCACACTCACTAACTCTGAACCTTTATGGGAAGAGGCCACCTTTTACCTCTCCGAAACGTTGGGGCGCCGGCTGACACCTACTGAGCGTTTGGCGACGGTCGGCGCGACCTTCGAGGACACGCTCGCGATCTGCGCTGACAAAGCCGGCGTCGAGCTCCAGTCTGGTGATAGCGAACGCTACCGCATGCTCATGTTCGACTACGTAAAGTCGCTTTTTTCCGATCATCTCGAGATATTCCCGGGAATTTCGGAGCTTCTTGGTGAGCTCAAGGATGCGGGAATGCCGATGATGGTGACCACGAACACTGAGCGCTACGTGGCGGATTCCGCGATCGCGGCTTTGGGCCGAGATTATTTCGTCGACACAATCTGTGGCGACGAGATTCCCAACGGCAAGCCAGCTCCTGACATGTATGCCGAGGCCGCCCGCCGGGTGGGCGCTCGACCCCAGGATTGCCTCGTATTCGAAGATTCGGCGGCAGGTATGCGCGCGGCGGTCGCCGCTGGCTGCTCCGTCATTGGTTTGCCGGAAGGGGAGCACGTTACAGTCCCCGACGAGGTCACTGTCATCGCCGAATTACGAGGCAGTGGGCACCACCACCTAGACGGTGCCACGGCGCGCGACATTTATGAATGGTTCCAGCGCTTGCGCTCACTGTAAGCGGAGAATTTCGGCCGGGGTGCAGAATTTTATGCAGCGGTGTGGAAGAATATTCCTTTGTGAAGAATTTTGAAAGCCTGTTTGAGGAACTGTCCCAGAAGATCGCCGATCGCCCCGAAGGCTCCGGCACCGTGGAAGCCTTCGATAAAGGAATCCACCACTTGGGCAAGAAAATCATCGAAGAGGCTGGCGAAGTGTGGATTGCGGCCGAGTATCAGTCTGATGAGGAACTCGCTGAGGAGATGTCGCAACTGCTGTACTGGCTCCAGGTCATGGCACATAAGCGCGGCCTGAAGCTTGAGGATATTTACTCCTACCTTTAGTCGGCCCCTTGCCGTCCTAGTACACAGCCAACACCGCATTCAGCGTAGAAAGTACTACACACCAATGATCAAAATTGCCGTCCCCAACAAGGGGTCCCTGTCCGAGGCCGCCCTCGAAATCCTGAAGGAGGCCGGCTACAAAGGCCGTGGACACAGCAAGTCACTCAACGTCGTGGATGAGGAGAACGGAGTCGAGTTCTTCTTCCTGCGCCCCAAAGATATCGCCATCTACGTGGCGCAGGGCGTCCTGGATTTGGGGATCACCGGCCGCGATTTAGCTCTGGATTCCCGCGCACAGTTCAACGAGGTTCTGGCTCTGAGTTTCGGCGGTTCCACCTTCCGTTATGCCGCACCGGCGGGGGAGAAGTGGGACGTCGCCAAGCTGCAGGGCAAGCGCATTGCTACGTCTTATCCCAACGTGGTCCGTGATCACCTCGCAGCCAATGGCATCGACGCGGAAGTCATCCGCCTTGACGGTGCGGTTGAGATTTCGATTCACCTTGGTGTCGCAGATGTCATTGCCGATGTGGTTTCCACCGGAACCACACTGCGCCAGCAAGGGCTTGAACCCTTCGGTGAGCCCATCGTGACTTCGGAGGCTGTGGTGATCAAGCGCGAAGGCGAAGACGTCACTGCTGACGAGAACGTTGTACTCAGCCGTATTCGCGGAATCCTCAATGCACGCCACTACGTCATGCTCGATTACAACGTGGCGGAAGAAAAGCTGCCTAACGTCGAGGCAGTGACACCCGGTCTGACGGGGCCGACCATTTCTCCTTTGGCCCGTGAAGGGTGGGTTGCCGTGCGCGTCATGGTTCCCCGCAAGCTGGCCAATCAGGTCATGGACAGCCTCGAGGGGATCGGAGCAGAAGCTATCCTCGCTTCAGATCTTCGAATTGCCCGCTTTTAGGGGGAGATTCGAAACATTTTATTCGGGCCTCTAGCTACGATAGGGACTGACCATCATCGTTCTTCGATTTTTATGCAAGGAGTCAGCCCCGATGGCAAAGACAACTAAGAAGGATGCTCAGCCAGAGGCCAAGGAGACCAAGGATGTAAAGTCCCAGGTTGAGGAAAAGGCCACCAACAAGTCTTCAAAGTCCACGTCTAACAAGAAGACGCGTACTGAGACTGATCTTCTCGGCTCCGTGGAGGTACCTAGCGATGCGTACTATGGCGTTCACACGCTGCGCGCTATCGAGAACTTCCAGATTTCCTACGTGACCATCAACACCATCCCGGACTTCATCCGCGGTATGGTGCAGGTCAAGAAGGCCACCGCGATGGCTAACCGCCGTCTGCACGTCCTTCCTAAGAAGAAGGCAGAGGCAATCATCTGGGCCTGTGACCAGATCCTGGAAGAGGGCCGCTGCATGGACCAGTTCCCGCTGGATGTCTTCCAGGGTGGCGCTGGTACCTCCCTCAACATGAACACCAACGAGGTTGTGGCCAACCTGGCGCTCGAGTACCTCGGTGAGGAAAAGGGTTCCTACGACGTCATCAACCCGAACGATGATGTCAACATGTCCCAGTCCACCAATGACGCGTACCCCACCGGCTTCCGCTTGGGCATCTACTACGCCATGGAAGACCTCATCGAGCGCATCGATTCCCTGCAGGCAGCATTCCACGCCAAGGGCAATGAGTTCGTTGACATCCTGAAGATGGGCCGCACCCAGTTGCAGGATGCCGTTCCGATGACCCTTGGTGATGAATTCAAGGCCTTTGCGCACAACCTTGCGGAAGAGCAGGCCATCCTGCGCGACGCCCAGAAGCGTCTGCTGGAGATCAACCTCGGCGCAACCGCTATCGGCACTGGCGTGAACACCCCGGCCGGCTACCGCCACCAGGTCACCGCCGCACTGTCCGAGGTCACTGGTCTGGAGATTAAGACCGCCCGCGATCTCATTGAAGCAACCTCTGACTGTGGTGCTTATGTACTGCTGCACTCCACCATCAAGCGTGCGGCAATGAAGCTGGCCAAGATTTCTAACGACTTGCGCCTGCTGTCTTCTGGTCCGCGCGCGGGCCTGGCAGAGATCAACCTGCCGCCGCGTCAGGCTGGTTCCTCCATCATGCCGGGTAAGGTCAACCCGGTTATCCCGGAGGTTGTTAACCAGGTCTGCTTCAAGATCTTCGGTAATGACCACGTGGTCACCATGGCGGCTGAGGCTGGCCAGCTGCAGCTCAACGTCATGGAGCCGGTCATCGGTGAGGCACTGTTCCAGTCCATCCGCATTATGGGCAACGCCGTCGATACCCTGCGCGAGAAGTGCGTCACGGGCATCACCGCAAACGCTGATGTGTGCCGCGCTTACGTGGAGAACTCCATTGGTATCGTCACTTACCTGAACCCGTTCATCGGCCACCACAACGGTGACATGATTGCTAAGGAGTCCCTCAAGACCGGCAAGGGAGTCAAGGACCTAGTTCTGGAGAAGGGCCTGCTCGACGAAGAGACTCTCAACAAGGTTCTGTCTGTAGAGAACCTCATGCACCCAGAATTCCGCGGTCAGCTCTACATCGACGAATAAAGCTGTGCCACAGCACTAGCGTATAGAAACGCTGATGCTGCACGCCACGCGCCCGCGCTACCTTCAACGAGGCAGCGCGGGCGCGTCGTTTTCTTTCAGTGGCTGTCCATCTCTCAAGCCCCTCGGCCCTCCTTCGAGCGAAGGGGGTGTGTAAACGGACACAATCGGGCCTGGAATCTCGCTAATGCCACATAAGTAGGGCAGAATAGAGACTGTCAGTTCTCGCGCCCAGGTCGTGTGCGGACCGTCGCGCGATTCACCCCATACTGCAGATCACCTGCACATATTGGAGTTACATAATGGTTGTTGTGCACATCATTATCGTCCTCGCGGCGATTTATCTCGGTGCCCGAATTGGTTCGATCGGCATTGGCATGGCCGGCGGCTTGGGTGTCCTGCTTCTCGGCCTGAGCGGCGTTCCCGTTACACGCGAAGACATTCCTTTCGATGTCATCGGCATCATCATGACTGTTATCGCGGCCATTGCTGCTATGCAACGCGCCGGCGGCATGGACTATCTGGTCTACCTCGCCGAGAAATTCCTTCGCAAGAATCCTAAGAAGATCACGTTCTATGCCCCTGTCGTGACCTGGCTTATGACCGTTCTGGCGGGTACCGGCCACACGGCATTTTCTACGCTTCCCGTCATCGTTGAGGTGGCCAAGGAAGGCAAGGTTCGCCCATCCCGTCCGCTGTCCATCTCTGTGGTGGCCTCACAAATGGCCATCTGTGCCTCGCCCATTTCCGCCGCCGTGGTGTTGCTAGCCTCCCTCTTGGAGCCGATGAACGTGGGCTACTTGCAGATCCTCGCTGTGCTCATTCCGGCGACATTTCTTTCCATTTTCCCTGCCGCGTGGATTGCCAACCGTTCCGGGGCGGAGCTAGAAGATGATCCCGTATACCAGGAACGCAAGACCCAAGGCCTGGTAAAGATGCCGCAGGGCTCCCACAATTACAGCCCGGTACAGGGCGCTAAGACCTCCGTCATCATCTTCCTCGTTGCCATCGTCATCGTTATGCTGTGGGCCACCCTGACATCTTCTCAGGTGGGACTCATCGAAGAGCCGACTCTGCCCCGCAATGAGGCCATCATGACGGTGATGCTCACTGCCGCAACCCTTATCGTGATGATCACCAAGATCTCCGCTGGCGACGTACTTAATACGCCAGTGTTCAAGTCGGGCATGTCCGCCTGTATCTGTGTGCTTGGTGTGGCCTGGTTGGGCACCACGCTCATTAACCACTACATGGAGGACATTCAGGCCATCTCCGGCTCCGTCATCGAATCCGCCCCTTGGCTGCTGGCCGTCGTGCTCTTCTTTGCTGCGGCGCTGCTGTACTCGCAAGCCGCGACCACCAAGGCTCTCATGCCGGCTGCTCTGGCCCTCGGCGTCAACCCACTGACCGCTGTGGCTGCCTTCCCTGCGGTATCCGCTCTGTTCATCCTGCCGACCTACCCGACCCTGTTGGCAGCCGTTGAGATGGATGACACCGGCTCGACGCGCATCGGCAAAGCTGTCTTCAATCACCCGTTCATCATCCCCGGCACCGTCAGCATCGCCTTGTCTGTCCTCCTGTGCTACGCCTTCGGTGCGGTCCTGCTTTAGCATCATCGAGAAATTATCTAATGTTGCTCAAGAGGCTTCTTTAGAGCGCTAAGCTGGTGGGCATGACTACGCAACCTTCTGATGTTGACATTGCCCAAGCCCACCAGCTCGAACCCATCACAGATATTGCCGCCCGCGCTGGAATCCCAGCGCCCGCCCTCATCCCTTATGGGCAGAACAAAGCCAAGGTGGATATCACCCAGGTTGGGGATGCCCCCGCCGATGGCAAGCTGGTACTCGTCACTGGCGTCTCTCCGACACCAGCCGGCGAGGGAAAGTCCACCGTACTTATCGGTTTGACCGATGCCCTCACACAGCTTGGTAAGAAGGCAATCGTCGCGCTTCGCGAACCTTCTCAAGGCCCCGTCATGGGTATCAAGGGCGGCGCTGCGGGCGGCGGCTACTCGCAGGTTGTGCCGATGGAGGATATCAACCTTCATTTCACCGGTGACTTCCACGCTATCGCCGCGGCCACCAACACCTTGGCCGCCATCATCGATAACCACATCCACCAAGGCAACGCCCTCAACATCGATCCGCGCCGCATCACCTGGCAGCGCTGCGTTGACGTCAATGACCGCGCTCTGCGCAACGTCGTCACCGGTCTTGGCGGCCCAGCGCACGGAGTGCCGGGGGAGACCGGATTCACCATTACTGCGGCGTCGGAAATCATGGCCATCCTCGGTCTCGCTACCGATTTGGCAGACCTGAAGAAACGCCTCGGTGATATCACTGTGGGCTACACCTATGACCAGCAACCGGTAACCGCCCGCGACTTGGGCGCAGAGGGCGCACTCACCGCCCTGATGCGCGATGCGCTGAACCCCAACCTAGTCCAGACCCTGGGCGGTACGCCGGCTTTCGTCCACGGCGGTCCTTTCGCCAACATCGCTCATGGCTGCAACACACTGTTGGCCACCCAAACTGCTATGCGCTTCGGCGATATCGTCCTCACGGAAGCAGGTTTCGGGGCGGACCTCGGTGGCGAGAAATTCATGGACATCAAGTCCCGCTTTGGTGAGCTTGATGTCGCTGGCGCGGTCGTCGTGGCAACGATCCGCTCCCAGAAGTACAACGGCGGGCAGCCGCGCGAGGAGCTCACCACGGAGAACCTGGAAGCCCTGAAGAAGGGCGTGGTCAACCTCGAGCGCCACGTGGAGAACCTGCGAAAGTTCGGGCTTCAGCCAGTGGTCGCTCTCAACCTCTTTGGGAGCGATACCGAGGCCGAGCGCGAGTTCATGCGTCAGTGGGCGGCCGACTTCGACGTGGCTCTTGAAGAAGCAGAGGTGTGGGCGAAGGGTGGTGCAGGGGCGACTGCGCTGGCTGAGCGCCTTCTGGACAACCTCTCCCAAGGCTCCTCCCGCCAGCTCTACGACCCCGCTGAAGGAATTGAGAGCTCCATCGACACTATCGCCAAGGAAATCTACCGCGCCGAGCGGGTGGAGTATTCTTCCAAGGCTCTCAAGGACTTGAAGTACATCAAGGACAATGGTTGGGAGCAGTTCCCAGTCGTCATTTCCAAGACCCAGTACTCCTTCTCGGATGATCCGAGCCAGCTCGGCGCTCCGGAAGGCCACGTCCTCCACGTCCGCGAACTGCAGCCGCGCACCGGCGCTGGTTTCATCGTTGCCCTAACCGGTGACGTCATGACCATGCCGGGCCTGCCAAAGAAGCCCGCAGCGAACAACATCGACGTTGCCGCTGACGGTTCGATCTCCGGCTTGTTCTAAGCCGCGGCACGGTCTTACGCAGCGCGACGGTCTACGAGGCCTGGTCGGGCCACCCGGGATACTCGGGTGGCGTACCGCCAAAAGCCGGGCAGAGGTCTTGGAACGAGCACCAACCACACAGCTTTGACGTCTTCGGCCTGAAATCTCCGGCCTTGCCATCGCCTTCGATTTTGGCCCAGAGCTCGCCTAGGTCACGCTCGAAGTACTCGAGCTCTTCTGGCCCAGGCGTGAGGAACATTGAATCCAAGACCTTGAGGTACATCAGCCGCAGCTGCGTGGGGATGGTGCCGAGAAGCCGCCAGTACACCAGCGCGTAGAAATTCATTTGGAATTGCGCGTCCTGGGAATACCGGGGAAGCGGCTTCTTTCCCGTCTTATAGTCCACCACGCGCACCTCGCCAGTGGGGGCAACGTCTACGCGGTCGATGAACCCACGGACAGGCACACCGTTTGGCAAGACGGTATCGACGTACATCTCGCACTCGTGGGCGTCGAAACCTTGGGGGTTTTCCATCTGGAAATAGCCCTTGATGAGCTGGCGTGCTTCGACGAATAAATCCAACTCCTCGGGCTCGGGTACCAATTCACGCAGCTCCGGATCGGAGTCGAGCATCACCGCCCATTCCGGCTTGATCATCTTCACCGCGGCCGGGTACTCACGTTGCTCACGGGGTAGCTGGTGCATCTTCTCCAGCACAGCGTGGACCAGCGTTCCCTTGACCTGGGCTTTTGTCTTAGGTTCAGGAAGCTTGTCAATGGCCCGGAAGCGATAGAGCAGAGGGCATTGCTTGTAATCGGAGGCACGGGAAGGGGAGAGGGCTAGTCTTTTCGGCATAATGTTCCTCAGCCTAGCGCATAGGCAACCTCGTTCCCGCCCGCATCTCCCGACGGTCCGTGGCAAGCTAGTAGGCATGAGCACTACGCAAGATTTTCTCGATTTCATCGCCGCCAGTCCCTCCTCTTATCACGCGGCTGAGGAGGTAGCGCGCGCACTCGTTGATGCGGGTTTTAGCCGCCAAGACGAGTCTGCCGAATGGTCGGCTGCACCAGGCGGTCACGTCATGGTCCGGGGAGGTGCGGTCATGGCATGGTTCGTCCCCGAAGGTGCTAGCCCGGATTCGGATTTCCGGATTATCGGCTCCCATACTGATTCGCCCGGTCTTGCTCTCAAGCCCACTCCGGATTTCGATTCCGCCGGATGGCAGCAAGTAGCCGTGGAAGTTTATGGCGGAGTCCTTCTCCACAGCTGGTTTGATCGCGAGCTCACCGTCGGTGGTCAAGTCGTCCTGCGTGATGGCACCCGCCACTTGGTCAACACCGGCCCGCTGCTTCGTCTTCCCTCGCTGGCGATTCACCTCTACCGCAAGGATGAGTTCAAACCGGATCGCCAGCGCCACATGCAGCCAGTGCTCTCCGTGGGCACTCCGGAAACGTCGGTGATGGGGGTCGTCGGCAAGCAGCTGGGCGTCGCCCCGGAAGATATCGCTTCCTTCAACCTCATTACCGCCGATGCCCAGCGCGGTGAGGTCTTTGGCGCCGGCGAAAAACTCATCGCTGCTGGACGCATGGATAACCTCTCTTCCGTTCACGCCTCTCTAAGGGCTCTTCTCGCCGCCGCGCACAACGCCGATGCCATGGAGCACAAGGACATCCTCGTCATGGCGGCCTTCGATCATGAGGAGGTGGGCTCCTCCTCGCGGTATGGCGCGGGTGGTCCGATTCTGGGTGATATTCTGACCCGCACCGCGCGGGCGCTCGGGGCCAATGAGGAGCAGCGCTTCCAGATGTTCGCGCGCTCCAGCTGTGTGTCTGCGGATGCCGCCCACTCCGTGCACCCCAACTACGCGGAGAAGCACGATCCCACGCACCACCCGATCATCGGCCAGGGACCTGTGACCAAGATTAACGGCAACCAGCGCTACGCCTCCGACGCTCACACCGTGGCCCTGTGGGAATCCGCCTGCCGCCGTGCGGACGTTCCGGTCCAGCGCTTCGTGGGAAATAACGACGTGCCCTGTGGCTCCACCATCGGGCCGATTTCCGCCACGCGTTTGGGCATCCCTACCGTCGACGTGGGAGCCCCAATGCTGTCCATGCACTCGGCCCGCGAGCTGGTGGGCGAGCGCGACCAACTATGGCTTGGTAACGCCCTTGAGGCATACTTGGTGGGTTAATCCTTGCCACCTTCAACTATGTGAAAGGTTCCCACGCCATGGCTTATTCCGGCCCCTTCCGCTACGGCGACCGCGTGCAGCTCACCGATGCCAAGCGGCGTCACTACACCATCGTCCTCGAGGAGGGAGGCCAGTTCCATTCGCACAAGGGCATCATCAACCACGATGATGTCGTCGGCATGGATGAAGGCTCCGTCATCGATTCGACTCTCGGTAGCTCCTTCCTCCTGTTCCGCCATCTCATGGTGGACCATGTCCTGTCGATGCCACGGGGTGCCGCGGTGATCTATCCCAAAGACTCCGCGCAGATTCTGGTCGAAGGCGATATCTTCATGGGCGCACGCGTGCTGGAGGCCGGCGCCGGTTCCGGCGCGCTCTCGATGACGCTGTTGCGCGCCGTGGGGCCGGAAGGCCACGTTTTCTCCTATGAGGTGCGCGATGACCACTTGGAATATGCCGTGGACAACGTCACCGAATACTTCGGTAAACAGCCCGAATGGTGGAGCCCGCGTCTGGGAGACCTGGCCGATGTCACCGTCGAGGAGCTGGGCGGCCCCGTGGACCGCGTCATCCTAGACATGCTCGAGCCCTGGGAGCACCTTGAGAAGGTACGCGACATCCTCATCCCGGGCGGCGTTTTCATGACCTACGTGGCCACCGTGCCGCAGCTGATGAAGGTCATGGAGGGCATCCGCGAGCTCAAGTGCTTTACGGAGCCGCGGGCCTGGGAGTCCCTCGTGCGTGAATGGAAGGTGGAAGGTTTGGCCACCCGCCCGGAGCATCGCATGAACGCGCACACCGCGTTTCTGATCTGGACGCGCCGGCTTGCCGACGGCGTCACTCCACCCCGCCCGCAGCGCCGCGCGCGAAAATAAGCCCCGAGGTTAAACGTGGCGCACTGCGCGCTAGGGTGGACTCTATGAACGATGCCACTCATTCCCAGGAACTTGGCCAGCAGCGTCGCCAGATAGAGCAGCTCGCTGAACGCAATGCCAAGCTTGCTGCCCTGTTGAAGGATGCGCGCACGAAGCTTCAGCAGATGCTCGCGGAGGTTGACGCCCTTGCGGAGCCTGCCTCCACATACGGTGTCTTTCTGGGCTATTCCGGGCGCGCGCATGATTCACGCCGTGACGCCGAGGTTTATACCAATGGCCGAGCCATGCGGGTCAAGATTTCGCCGAACCTGGAGCCCGGCTCCCTGAAAGTAGGGCAGCAGGTGCGCTTGGGCGAGGGCTTCGTCGTCGTGGAGGCCTGCGCCCCGGTAAATACGGGCGCGCTGGCGACGATCCAAGAACGTCTCGGCACCGACCGCGCCGTGGTCATCAATTCCTCTGGTGAAGAGCAGGTTGTTCTCCTCGCTGCAGCGTTGCGGGATACCGTGCGCGCCGGCGATACCCTCTTGGTTGAGCCCAAATCTGGTGTAGCCACCGAACGCGTGCACAAGACTGAGGTAGCACAGCTCACGCTGGAGGAAGTTCCTGACGTCTCCTACGAGGACATCGGCGGTTTGGATGAACAGATCTCCCTCATCCGTGACTCCGTCGAGCTGCCTTTCCTGCACCCGGAGCTCTACCGCCAGTACGATCTCCAGCCGCCCAAGGGCGTACTGCTTTACGGCCCGCCGGGCTGCGGCAAAACGCTTATCGCCAAGGCGGTGGCGCATTCACTGTCCGCGTCGCTGGGAGCTAGTGCCCCCAGCTACTTCCTCAATGTAAAGGGCCCAGAACTGCTCAACAAGTTCGTGGGCGAGACTGAGCGCCGCATTCGCCTCATCTTCGAGCGCGCCCGCGAGCTAGCCTCCGAGCCCACCGAGGATGGCAGCCAGCGCCCGGTCATCATCTTCTTCGATGAGATGGAGTCCATCTTCCGCACCCGTGGTTCCGGCGTGTCCTCCGATATGGAAACCACCGTCGTCCCGCAGCTGTTGACGGAGCTGGACGGTGTGGAAAAGCTCAGCAACGTCATCGTCATCGGTGCCACCAACCGTGAGGAACTCATCGACCCCGCCATCATGCGCCCGGGGCGCCTCGACATCAAGATCCGCGTCAACCGCCCGACCAAACAGGGCGCACGCGAAATTTTCGCCCGTCACTTCCCGGAATCCGTCCCCCACGAGGGTGATCTTTCACAGCTCATCGATACCGCGGTGGACGCTCTCTACGCCGAGCGGCCCTTTGTCACTCTGCACTTCGCTAACGCGGATCCGCGCGTGCTGCACTACCGGGACTTCGTGTCTGGCGCCATGATTGCCAACATCGTCTCCCGTGCCAAGAAGCTAGCGATTAAGGAAGCGTTGGACGCAACAAACTCTGCTGGGGGAGCGCAGCCCGCAGGTATCACCGCCGCGCACCTGCACCAGGCCATCGCGGCCGAGCAGGCAGAATCTGAATACGTACCGACTTCTGCCAACCCGGAGGAGTGGGCGAAGATCGTCGCCGGTACCTCCGCTGGCGCGCATGTCACCGGGGTCGAATTGATGGGAGTACAACCGTGAGCCGTGTTCTAGGAACCGAAACTGAATATGGAATCTCCACGCCGTCCAACCCGGCGTTATCACCGATTGTGACCTCCACCCATGCTGTTGTGGCTTATGCCGCCCTGCATACCGGTGCGCGCTCCCGCTGGGATTTTCGGGAGGAGCACCCACTGCGCGATAGCCGCGGCTTCGATCTCAAGCGCTACCACACGGTGCCCGTGGTGGACCCGAATGCCTTGGGTGTGGCCAACGTGGTGAGCGCTAATGGCGCGCGTTTCTACGTCGATCACGCCCATCCGGAGTACTCCTCGCCGGAGTGCACGAATGCCTGGGATGCCATGCTTTACGACGCCTCCGGCGACCTGATCCTTCGTCGCGCAGGGGAGGCCGTAGCATCGCTGACCGCTCAGGGCACGTCCGTGTTGGCCACGCATGATCCCTGCCCACCGCTGAAGTTCTACAAGAACAACGTGGACGGTAAGGGGGCTTCCTATGGCAGCCACGAAAACTACCAGTACTCCAGGGATACTGACTTCGATGACATTGCCCAGGGATTGATTCCTTTCTTCGTCGCTCGCCAGGTGGTCACCGGTGCCGGACGCGTGGGATTGGGTGCTGATGGTGAAGAACCTGGTTTCCAGATCTCACAACGCGCGGACTATATCGAGCAGGAGATCTCCCTGGAAACCACCCTCAACCGCGGCATCATCAACACCCGTGATGAACCACATGCGGTCGCCGAGGACTTCGGTCGCCTGCACGTCATCATCGGTGATGCCACGATGTCCCATACCTCGACGCTGCTCAAGCTGGGCATGACCTCGCTGGTACTCGATGCCATCGAGAGCGGCGTGGACTTTAGTGACCTGCGCCTAGCAGAGCCGGTGGAGGAGGTGCAGCGGGTGAGCCGCGACCTCACTGTGACTCATAAGCTGGCGCTTCGCGACGGCCGCCACCTCACCGCCCTCGACATCCTCGCCGTCTACCGGGAGAGGGTCACCGCCACCACTGAGGCGGATGAAAAGGTGCTCGCCGCCTGGGATGAGGTTGTCGCGCTTTTGGCTGATAATCCGCTCAAGGCCGCCCACCTGCTGGATTGGGTGGCCAAGTATCGCTTGATTAAAGGCTACCTTGACCGCGGCGTCGCGGCCGATGATCCGAAGCTGGCTCTGATCGATTTGCAGTACACAGACATCGACCCCGCAAAATCCCTTTACCATGCGCTCGTGCGCAAGGGACAGATGCGCACCCTGGTCAGTGAGGAAGAGATCGCAGCGGCAGCAGAGACGCCGCCCAGCGACACCCGCGCCTACCTGCGCGGCCACGCTACCCGAAAGTTCGGGGAGGATGTCCTGGCTGCGTCCTGGCAGTCACTGACCTTCCGCATCGGTGAGGCCGAGGGAGCCAACTCTGGAACCGCCTGCGTGGCGCTCGACGACACCACAAGACTCGGGCAAGACGAGGTGGGCGCTCTACTGGAATCTGCGGGCAGTGCCGCCGACTTCGTTGATAGTTTGCGCCAGCTCGGGGTGCGAATCGAGTACCCTACACTGTATTAGCGCAGCATTCTCCACTCGCGAAAGGAGCTCTCACCATGAGCGGACAGCAGTCCCAGATTAATGCCGGTGGCGGTAACGGGCAGGGAGGTGATTCCTCGGAATTCGATGCCGGACAAGTCAGCATCAACAGCGCGGGTACCGATGATCTTCTCGATGAGATTGACGGCCTCCTGGAATCCAACGCCGAGGAGTTTGTGCGCTCCTACGTCCAAAAGGGCGGCGAATAAAGGTGGAGCAGCCCTCCGGTAGCGCCCCCGTTTATGCACGGCGGATTATGGGCATCGAAACCGAGTACGGCATCACTGCGAGCGCAAGCGATGGACAGCGGGTGATGTCCCCGGATGAGATCGCCCGCGTACTTTTCCGGCCCATCGTGTCGACGTACTCCTCCTCGAATATCTTTAGCCCCAACGCCTCCCGCCTCTACCTCGACGTCGGCTCCCACCCGGAGATCGCTACCGCCGAGTGCGATAGCCTGAGCCAGCTCATTGCCTATGAGCGCGCCGGCGATGCCATGGTCAACCGCATGGCCGTGCAGGCGGAGGAAGCCCTAGCGGACGAGGGGGAGAAGCGCGCCGTCTATCTGTTCAAGAACAACGTCGATTCTGCGGGCAATTCCTACGGCTGCCACGAGAACTACCTCATCGGCCGCCACGTGGTGCTCAAGGACCTCGGCAAAGCTCTCCTGCCATTCATGATCACCCGGCAGCTCATCTGTGGCGCGGGGATGATTAGACCTGCTAAGGGTGAGGAACCAGCGCGTTTCGTGCTCTCACAGCGTGCCGACCAAGTCTGGGAAGGTGTGTCCTCCGCGACGACTCGCTCGCGGCCCATCATCAATACCCGCGATGAACCACACGGGGATTCGAAGCGTTTCCGTCGCATGCACGTTATCGTCGGCGACTCCAATATGGCTGAGCCCACGATGGCCGTCAAAGTTGGCTCCACGCTGCTCATGCTGGAGATGCTGGAGGCCGGTTTTGAGGTGCCGAACCTCTCGGTTCTCGAACCTATTCAACACATCCGCGCCATCGCGCTCGACCCGACCGGTCG
Source organism: Corynebacterium sp. UMB6689 (assembly GCF_030215295.1). NCBI lineage: Bacteria > Bacillati > Actinomycetota > Actinomycetes > Mycobacteriales > Corynebacteriaceae > Corynebacterium > Corynebacterium sp. UMB6689. Next base: position 35,311 of record NZ_JASOLS010000014.1, read on the forward strand.
CACCCAGCTCCCGCTTGAGGGAGGCGGCAGCACCACCGCGCTCGCCGTGCAGCAAGAGCTCTGTACCGCCGCTGAGCGTTGGCTGGAACACCGCGAGGACACAGGCACGCCAACGGCTGAGCTGGCCCGTGTCGTGGACTTGTGGAAGCGCACCCTCCAGGCCATTGAGACTCAGGATTTCTCCGGTGTTGACCGCGAGATCGACTGGGTCATCAAGCGCAGCCTGCTAAACCGCTACCGCGAGCGCCTGGGCGGGGATTGGTCGCACCCCAAGCTGGCACAGATTGACCTGACCTACCACGACATCCGTCCCGGCCGTGGCCTCTACAGCGTATTGGAGCAGCGCGGCATGGTGAAGCGCTGGATCGACGATGCTGCAATCGATGCTGCCGTCGACACCGCCCCGCGAACCACCCGTGCCAAGCTGCGCGGGGAGTTTCTCGCTGTTGCCCGCGAGCTCGATGCCGCGGTAACGGTGGATTGGACGCGGATGAAGGTCAACCGGCCGGAGCCAATGACCGAGGAATTCTCCGACCCCTTTGTGTCCGAGGACCCGCGCCTAGATGGGTTGTTAGACTACATGCGTTCGCACCCAGGCTCGTAGAGCCGTAGAGCTGATCAAGGAACCTGCCACTATGCCTTCAGCAGATCGCACTGCAGCCCGGACGCCGGTCAGAGACCGCGCTATCGAAAGGCTCACCAACCTCACCTTTGCGCTGCATGGCGCCGCGCACCAAGGCGGGGTTCCTGACCGCAGCGCAGCCTGGATTCGCAGCCACGTCGAGGGCTACCAGTCTCGCAGCGACGAGGCTTTTCAGAAACAACTTTCCCGCGACATTGTGACCCTGCAGCGCGCTGGTGTTCCGGTAGTGCATAGCAGTGGGGCAGAAGGTTCGCTGTACCGGCTCGATCCCGAAAGCTACCAGCTACCTCCCGTCGATTTCACGCCACAGGAGGCCATGGTGTTGGGCGTAGCCGGCGGCATTGGCACACCGGGAGGCTTAAGCGATTTCAGCTTGTCCGCGTGGACCAAGCTGGCTGCCTCGGGCGCCTCCCGCGACTTGAGCGGAGCGCCCGTCTACACCGCTGTCAACGACATGACCAGGCTGAGCCCGGAGCTCGTCACCGCGGTGATTACCGCCGTGCGTGCAGGGCTGCGCATATCCTTTGATTATTACGCTACGCCCTCTGCCGAAGCAGTTCGCCGCCACATGGATCCCTGGGGGCTGGTCAACCACCGAGATCGCGTCTACCTTGTCGGCTGGGACGTGGACCGCCAGGCACCTCGGACTTTCCGTGCCACCCGCGTGGACAACGTCAAGCGTTCGCGTCATGCAGCCACACACCTCGAGCCCACCGCACCACTGCAAGATCTCGTTGTGGAGGCACTAAACCGTGGCGATACCGTGGACGCTCTCCTTGACGTACCAGAGGGGCAAGCTGTCGAACTTGTCGACGCCGGACGCAGGCGCGAGGACAACCTCGTAGAACTCACCGCCGTGCGGCGGGATTGGCTGGTGCGCACGGCGGCCGGTTATGCCCCGGACGTGGTCGTGGTTGAACCGCCAGAAGTTCGTGCCGACATCATCGCACTCTTGAATGTCGGCGGGAACGATACAGCGACAACGGCAACCACGGTTAAGACCATGGAGTTTAGGGAGGAGGCCCGCCATGGCTGATCAGCCCCGCAAACTGCAGTCCCTGGTTCGTTCCCTCAACCTCATCCCTTACCTGCGTAACCACCCGGGGTTGACCCCGATGGAGGCAGCGGAGGATTTGGGGATGACCCCGGTGGAGCTCAAGGACGCCATCGACCGGCTCTTCTGCTCCGGGGTGGGCCGCAATACCGAAGACCTCATCGATTTGAGCTTTAGTTACCGCGATGGCATCGAGATTTACAACGACCAGGGCCTCACCCAGGCACTACGTTTGACCCCCACCGAAGCTGGTGCACTATTGCTCACCCTGGAGTCTTTAGAAGCGATGCCGGGGCTTGTCGATGTCTCAGCGGTCCACTCCGCCGCCGCGAAGCTGCGCGAGATCATGGATGAAAAGACCGCCGCCATCTATGACTCCCTAGCCACGACCGATCCCGAGGAGTCTGAGGTGCAAGCGGCGTTGGCGGGGGCCGTCGACAAACGCCAGCAAGTGCGCTTTACCTACTGGAGTATGTCCTCCAACCGGACCAGCGAGCGTACCGTGCATCCGGCCCGCATCTTCATCGTGGATGGCGAGCCCTACCTCGTGGCATGGGATGACTCAGTGGGGGAGCACCGCACCTTCCGCCTCGACCGCATGAGTGATGTCGAGGTACTCGAAGCTTCCGCTACCCCGCACGTACGAGAGCTGGATTTCAACCCAGACTCACCCTTTGGTCTAGATCACACTCTTGTTGCGGAGCTGGAGATTAACCAAGAATTCACCTGGCTAGCAGAACACTACGACATCACTCTAGGCGAAACACTTGAAAATGGGTTCATAGCTGCGCAGATGCCCGTCGGATCCGAGACATGGTTTAGTCGTTTCGCCCTCGGGCAAGCTGACCGTTTGCGGGTCGTGGGACCCCAGAAGCTTGTCGAGGCCATTTCGGAGCATAGAAATCGGGCGCTGGAGCGTTATACTCAACTGCCAGACTAAGAGCTCTCCTGCGTGCGCCCCGTGCAGCACTTCGTTGTGTGGAACCGTACGCTTTATCGACCTAGAAAGAAGGGGCACCCTCAATGACCGTGGGACCTTTGGAAATCGGCCTTGTCGTTCTCGTTATCGTGCTGTTGTTCGGCGCAAAGAAGCTGCCAGAGCTAGCTCGCTCTATGGGCCGGTCCATGCGCATCTTCAAGTCTGAAGTAAAAGAAATGAAGGAGGAGAACAACACTCCTGAGCAGCAGGCCCAGATTGCTGCTTCCAAGAAGAATGACGAAGACTTCTGGAATAGCCCGGAAATGCAGCCGCGTGCTTCTAAGCCGGCTGACGGAAACCAGAACTAATAATCTTTTCTCGGCAAGCAGGCCGCGCTCTGAGTTTTTCGGAGCACTAGGGCCTTGCCTGCCGCCGTGGGCTTTTCTGTGGAGGTCTTGCTGTGAGTGCCGCGAGCACACCGTCTAATGCTGGTTCTAACGCGCGGAAACAAAAATGGGGCGCAAAGCTACGCCGCAAGCCCAAGAATCCGACGGGGGAGATGACCCTCGTCCAGCACCTCCAGGAGCTGCGCCGACGCATCGTCATTTCTCTCCTCGCTTTGGCGGTTGGAGCCATCATTGGTTTTATTTGGTACCAGAACGCCCCGTTTGGCACGTCACCGCTGGGCGAAATCCTGCGCGGTCCTTATTGTTCGCTTCCTGAGGAAAAGCGTGTTTCTTTCACCTCCGACGGTGAGTGCCGCCTGCTTGCCACCAGCCCGTTCGAAATGCTGTTATTGCGCCTCAAGGTCGGTGCGTTGGCTGGCGCGGTATTGTCCTCACCGGTCTGGCTCTACCAAATCTGGGCCTTCATCGTGCCTGGCCTCCATAAGAACGAACGCCGCTTTACCTTCTTGTTTGTCTCGACAGCGGTTCTGCTTTTCGTCCTCGGCGCGGTTCTTGCCTACGTCATCCTTTCCGTGGGCTTGGAGTTCCTCATGGGAATGGGCTCCGAATACCAGACTGCGGCACTGACGGGTGAGCGATACTTCTACTTCTTGCTAGCGTTGCTCCTGATTTTCGGTGTGAGCTTTGAGATCCCATTACTCGTGGTCTGCCTCAACCTCATTGGTGTATTGGAATATGACCACGTCAAGGACAAGCGTCGCATCATCATTGTCGCCATCATGATTTTCGCGGCGGTTGTCACACCAGGCCAAGAGCCCTTCTCAATGTTGGTCTTGGCCGGAGCCCTCGTAATCCTTGTCGAGATAGCCTTCCAATTCTGCCGCATCAACGATAAGCGCCAGAAGCGCGAGCGCCCTGACTGGCTTGACCTCGATGACGAAACTGCCTCGTCCTTGGGTGAAGGCCCGGGTGCCATAGGCGCACCAACTCCTGTATCTGCATCCACAAGCGTTTCCGCTTCTTCGCGGCCAGTATCTTCGAGGCCTGTATCCCCGGCTTCGACCGGTGAAGCTCGGGTGTCGAAGCCTCAACCAACGAACACGCAGCCCCCGCAGAGCGGTTTTTTCGACGACGTTCTGTAGGCTTGTCGGCCTTCTTAGGGAACTTGTTCACGTTCCCGCTTGACACCAGGGACCGGCGTATTAGCAGGCGGTGTCTGACAGGTACCCTGGGGACTTATGACACTGACGCATCTGGACGAGTTCACCCAAGCACTTCCGTACTCACTGGATGATTTCCAAATCCAAGGATGCCAAGCCGTCGAAGCCGGCCACGGCGTTCTGGTCTGCGCGCCCACCGGCGCCGGTAAAACCGTGGTGGGTGAGTTCGCCGTGTCCTTGGCACTGCGCCAAGGGACCCGCTGTTTCTACACCACACCCATCAAGGCGCTGAGTAACCAGAAATACCACGACCTGGTTGACGCACACGGTGAGGATGCGGTCGGCCTGCTGACCGGTGATGTCTCCATCAACTCCTCCGCGGACATCCTCGTGATGACCACTGAGGTCCTGCGCAACATGATTTATGCGGGTTCAGGCGCACTGGACCGCTTGACCCACGTGGTGATGGATGAGATCCACTTCTTGGCCGACGCCTCACGCGGCGCAGTATGGGAAGAAGTCATCCTCAACCTTGAGGAGCACGTCTCCATCATTGGTCTATCCGCAACGGTATCCAACTCCGAGGAATTCGGCCGGTGGCTGACCACCGTGCGTGGTGATACCAAGGTCATCGTCACCGAAAAGCGCCCCGTTCCGCTGGATCAGTGGATGATGGTCGGCCGCAAAATCTATCCGCTCTTTGAACCTGACTCAGGTGGCCAGGTCAACGCTGAACTGGCGCGGCGCATCCAACGCCTGGAGGCGGGCGATACCGATAATGGCCGCGCAGACTATGCCCAGAACCGTGCGAGCTTCCGTGCTCGCGCCCGTCACAAAGGCGGCGGGCGCCACGACCGGCACAGTGATCGGCGCAGCGGCGCACCCCGCATGCAAGACCGCTACCGTCCGCTTGGCCGTCCAGAGGTGCTCAAAGAGCTGCAGGCCATGGAGATGCTGCCGGCGATTACCTTCATTTTTTCCCGCGCAGGCTGCGATGGTGCGCTGTATCAGTGTTTGCGCTCCCGCATGGTGTTGACCTCCCCGGAGGAGGCCACCGAGATTAGGGCCATCGTCGATAAAGGCGTGGAAGGCATCCCGGAAGAGGACCTCAAGGTCCTTGATTTCAAGCGTTGGCGCGAGGCACTCTCGCGCGGCTTTGCTGCTCACCACGCAGGCATGCTTCCGGCCTTTCGGCACATCGTGGAGGAACTCTTCGTCAAGGGCCTCGTCCGGGCAGTCTTCGCCACCGAAACGCTTGCCCTGGGCATCAACATGCCGGCGCGCACCGTGGTGCTGGAGAAGCTGGTGAAGTTCAACGGCGAGGCACACGTGGACCTGACACCGGGCCAATACACTCAGCTCACCGGCCGCGCCGGTAGGCGAGGCATCGATACTTTGGGCAATGCCGTCGTGCAGTGGGCACCCGCCATGGATCCCACGGCGGTGGCGGGGCTTGCATCAACTCGTACCTATCCGCTTATTTCTACCTTCGAGCCCGGCTACAACATGGCCATCAACCTGCTAGGCATGCTCGGCTTTGAGGACTCGCTGCGCCTGTTAGAAAAGTCTTTTGCGCAGTTCCAGGCGGATGGTTCCGTTGTGGAGGAAACCCGTGAGATTGAGCGCGCCGAGCACCGCGTTCGGGAGCTGCGCGCACAGTTGGATCAGGCCGTGGAAAACCTGGCCCCGCCAGCCACCGATGGCGAAGACCCAGCTGAGATTCTCATGGATTATATGCGGCTGCGCCGCGCACTAACTGAGGAGGAAAAGTCAACACGGGCTTCCAAGAAGGAGGAGCGCAACAAGGAGGTCGCGGCGGTCCTTGCCCGACTCCAAGTGGGAGAAGTCATCGCTATCGCCACGAAGAAGCGCCCAACGCTGGCCGTCGTCATTACCCCGGCAAACCAGACTGCTGATCCGCGCCCCTGGGTTACCACAGAGACGGGGTGGTCTGGTCGCATCGATTCGGCCGGTATTGATAATCCGCCAATCGTCGTCGGCCACATGAAGCTACCGCGCGCAGCACAAAAGAATCCGCGCCGTCATACCCGGTATGTGCAGGATGCCTTTAAGCGTGACTACTACAAGCGGCCGAAGAAGATGCGCACCGAGCCGCGCAATCGCCCCAACAAGAAGATCGCGCAGTTGCGCGATGCCCTCCGCGAACATCCGGTGCACCATTGGCCGGCGACCGACCGCGAGCAATTGGCCGGTGTGGCACAAAAGCTGGCGCGCCGCGAGAGAGAACTGGCGCGACTAGAGGCCAAGGTAGAGCGCGCCATAGATACGCTTGGCCGCACGTTTGAGCGCATCGTGGACCTGTTGGCAGAGATGGACTACGTGGAGTTCGAAGGCTATGGCGAGAACCGCGAACCGGTCATCACGGACGAAGGCGAGCGCTTGGCCATGATCCATTCCGAATCCGACCTCCTGGTTGCACAATGCCTCAAGCGCGGTATCTGGAACGAGCTTGACCCGGCGGAGCTCGCTGGTGTGGCTTCGCTCTGTGTCTTCGAAAACCGCAAGGCCACCCGCGGCGAACCTGGCGCAGCAACCGACGAGATGGCGGACGCGATGAACGCAACCTGGCGCATCTACGGAGAGCTTGTTGCTGATGAGAAGCGCCATAACCTGCCGCAGACCCGTGAACCGGAACCTGCCTTTGCGCTCGCCATCCACCAGTGGACCGCGGGCGCCCCCTTGGCCTATTGCATGGCCGCGGCAAACGAATCCGGCGCGGAACTCACCCCCGGTGACTTTGTCCGCTGGTGTCGACAGGTCATCGACCTGCTCCAGCAGGTGGCCAAGACCGGCTACGAGGACGAGATTCGCCGAAATGCCCGGCGCGCCATTGACGCGATCCAGCGCGGCGTCGTCGCCATCGGCGCCTAGGCCTTGCGCCTAGTTTTCGGAGCCACCGCGAAGCAGTGCCGTGGCTGCCGCCGCGAGTGCTTGGCGGTGGGGCGCAACGAGTGCCACAGTGGCGAGCTTGAGGTTGCGCCCCAGCGGGTTAAGTATGAGGGCTTGCGTACCGATGACGGCGTCATCGACTACAGCTGGACCGCCCGAGTCACCTTTGACTGCCGGAATCGTGTTGAAAACAAATCCGGCGGGGGAGACAGTGGTGCGGAAGTCAATGGACCAGGTGCGGAAGAAGGGAAGGAGAAAAAGCCCACTGCGTTGCTGGGCACGGCGAGCTTTTCCGCCGTATCCCCAGGTGGTGACTGGGGCGCGGAATGGTGGGGTGCTTTTTGCAAGCCCAGGAAGGTCCCGGGGAGGGGCCGGCCGGTCTAGCAAGCACAGCGCCATGTCGGTCCCGTCAATCGTGCGCACGGCGGCCACGCGCCGCTTGAACCCGCCACTCACCTTGTAGTGTTCCCCTCTGTCAAGGCCGCTGCGGAAAAAGTGCGCGCAGGTCAGAACCAACCGGGTTGCCTGCTGGGTGCGGGGGCCTAAGGACGCATCGATGAGCACTCCCGAGCAATAGCTTGAGCGATTACGGATCTTGACGGCAGCGCGATGGGAATTCACGCCTCCCAGCTTAACCGGACGAAGCCGGGCGGTAGGCTAACTGTCATGACTGATTATGCGTCCCGACTGAGCCGCTCCCGCACTATCGCCGCTGCTAAGGGCATCGACATCCTGTTAGTGGGGACAGGTGCCGAATTCGCGTACCTCACCGGTTCGTGGGTTTCCTCCCACGAGCGCCTGACCTGCTTGGTTATCCGCCCCGATGCCGAACCGGTAATCGTCGCCCCCAACACCGACATTGAGTCGCTTCAGGGCGTTGCAGCCCACCTAGTGGGATGGAGCGATGGGCAGGATCCCTATGCGCTGGCTTTGGAAGGCGTGCGCCCCAATACCGTTGCCTTGGGCTCCTCACTGACCGCCGATCACGTATTGCGTTTCCAGTCCGCAATTCGAAGCCAGCTAGATCCGTCCTCGCCGGATGTAACGCACGTGGAATACCTTCTAGCTACTGAGGCACTGGCTGAGCTCTTTAGTCGCAAAGACCCAGACGAGGTGGCGGAGCTACGCGCTGCCGCGGCGGCTATCGATGCCGTGCACGCCGAGGTCCCGCGTCTTTTAGAACCGGGACGCACTGAGGCCGAGGTAGCGTCTGATTTGCGGGAACTCATTTTGCGCGAGCACCGAGAGGTGGACTTCATCATCGTTGGTTCCGGCCCAAACGGGGCGAACCCGCACTACGACTATGGGGACAGAGAACTTGGCGCGGGCGATCCCGTGGTGGTGGATATCGGAGGGACGCTGCCGTCCGGTTATCACTCTGACTGCACCCGCACCTATGTGGTGGGGGCAGCCCCCTCTGCGGCACCCGCCGATTTCCAGGAGGCCTACGCGGTGTTGGAAAAGGCCCAGGCTGCCGGACGAGCTGCCGCACGCCCGGGGGCGAGCGCCCAGGATATTGACCGCGCCACGCGCAAGGTGATCGATGATGCTGGGTGGGGCGAGTATTTCACGCACCGCACCGGGCACGGCATTGGCTTGTCCACGCACGAGGAGCCCTTCATCATGGAGGGAAATGAGCTGGAGCTTTCCCAGTCCATGGCCTTTTCTATTGAGCCGGGTATCTACGTACCGGGTAAGTGGGGCATGCGTCTGGAAGACATCGTGGTGACCACTGAATCCGGGTGTGAGTCCCTGAACCAGGCACCGCGGGGGTTACGCTAATGAGACGCACTGGTGCGCTGTTGATTCTTGGCGGGCGCAGCGATATCGGCGGCGAGCTTGCGCGTCGGCTGTGCGCAGGCCGCCCAGTGGTACTTGCCGCACGGGGTGAGCACGGTATGGAGGAACTCACCACAGAGCTTCTCCGCAGAGGGGCGGTTTCCGTGCACACGCTATCTTTCGACGCTGCGGATGTCTCCTCCCACCGCGCGGTCATCGAACAAGCCTCAGCACTCGCGGGTGAGGACATTACAACAGCAGTCGTCGCCTTCGGAATCCTGGGTGATCAGGAACGCGCCGAGCACGACGAGGCCCACGCCTTCGACATAGCACTGGTGGACTATGCAGCACAGGTATCCATGCTCACCGTGCTCGCTGATGTCATGACCACGGGCCACATCGTGGCCTTTTCGTCCATTGCCGGCTGGCGTGCGCGCAGAGCCAACTATGTCTATGGCTCGACCAAGGCAGGCCTGGATGCTTTCTGCCAGGGTTTGGCGGATCGGCTGCAGGGCAGCGACCTAGCCCTGATCACCGCGCGCCCCGGGTTCGTCATCGGATCCATGACTGAGGGGATGAAACCCGCGCCCTTGTCGGTGACCCCAGACGTCGTGGCACAAGCTGTGGTGAAGGCCATCGAGTCCTCGTCGGGTACCGGGTCCCCGTCGGATTCACGGCCGGTCTCCCGCACGCTATGGATCCCTCGGAGGCTTCAGGTGTTGGCTTGGATCATGAAGCTGGTCCCACGGCCAATCTGGCGGCACATGCCGCGCTAGTGATGCCCGAGGGCGGGAGAGTTGAGGGCGGGAGAGTTAGCGTCAAAGATGAAGCCGCGCGGGGCAAGGACTCGCAAGACGACGTCAGCATCGCCTTCGGGCAAATCGTGGATGACCAAACCCCGCCACGGCGTTACTGAAATCGACGCGTCCAGCTGGGCGATGAGTCCTGCGTACTCCCCAGGCAGCACGCCATCCTGCAGGCCCGCACCCAGATCGACGCGGCCGGGCTCAGTGTGTTCGGTCAGCCAGCCGATGGGCAAGGTCGGCGCGGCAAAGGCAGCACGCGTCGGTGAGGGGAAGCCATCGATGGCTTCAGGGCGCTGAGCAGATAGCTCGAGCACGTAGTCGACGAGCTGAGAAATCGCATCGTCTAGTTCTAGGACCGGACCGGTAACCGCCCCCTCTCGGATGAGGCGCGCGGAGCTGGCGTCCTCGTCTTCTCCAGTGCTAGCACCGGATAGTTGGAGCCCAGCCGCCACACCGTGTGAGATGAGATCGCCCGCGCCACCATCGATACCAAAGACTGCATCCTGGTCGAGAGCGGCGGAGGCTCCTTCAGCTTCGGCCAGGACATCAGCAACGCGCTGCGCCACACGGCGTGCATGAAGGGAGAGGGGAGAGGCCAGCACGTGGGCGTCGGTGGTGGGCAGGGGGACGTCGCCAAGCACCTGCTCATCGCGGATGCCGCGCAGGCTGATGACGCTGTGCTCCTCAAGGTACACATGGCCATCGCCACATTCCCTGGCGGCCTGGCCTAGGGCAAGCCACTGCTCGGGGGTGACAACACCGCCGGCGGGATGGAAGCGCAAGGTATCGGATTCGGGATGCTTCGACTCGGGGAGGGACATGGTAGGTCAGTCTAATCGCTCCGGGAGGGTCTCCAGCGAACCGGCAGGTCCAGCAAGTATGGTGGGCTGCATGCCGTTTCTTCTGTTCATCGCGTACATCCTCCTCGAAACCCTGGCTTTCTGGGCAGTTGCCGAGTGGATTGGTGTGCTGTGGGCGCTGCTCGCTTTGGCGCTGACCATGCTCTTCGGTATGACGATAGCCAGCTGGGAAGTTCGCCGCATGATGGTCAGCCGCATCCGCCAAACCGAAGACGGAGTCTATGTAATGGAGGATCCCACTCCAGGTAAAACAGCCGGCAACGTCGGCCTGACTATGGTGGGCGGAATCCTGCTTTCGCTGCCCGGCTTCGTCTCCACGATCATCGGGGTTCTGCTCATTTTTGCGCCAACGCGTTCCATCATCCGCACGCTTCTTGCTGCGTCGATGTTCCGGAAAATCGAAGACATGGGCGTGCGCGTTTACGAGGCCTCACCCATGGCGCAGCACCGCGACTCCTATGGATCCTTTGGAAACTTCGGTGCGGGCGCTGCCGGCAGCGCCATGGGAAGCAGGGGACAAGCGGACCAAACGCACGAAGTCCTCGATGAAGATGAAATCCGCACATGGACCCAACACGTCAAGCCCGAAGACTTTGAGGACGGAAATAAATAGTGCTCGCTGTGTGTGCCCGGCTTGTCCTCGCAGCTCTTTCGGGCGCGGTCACGTATCTGTCGGTGGAGCCGCGCGGCTGGTGGGCTGCGGGAATCATTGGGGTGGCCATGTTGGTGGCTGCGTTATCTCCTTGGCGAAAGCCCCTGCATTTAGGGTGGGCGGCGCTCATCGCTGTGGTCCATAGCGCTGTCTTGTATCTATTCACCCTGCCGTGGATTGGTGAGCTCGTGGGCAACATGCCCTATATTGCGCTCGCTATCTTCCTGTCCTTGTACAGCATCCTCCTCGGCGTCGGCGGGGCAGCGTTGCTGCGCCTGAATTATGGCTTCGCACTTTTTCCCTTCTTTTATGTGGCGGTGGAAATGCTGCGCTCCTCCGTGCCCTTTGGGGGGTTTGCCTGGGTACGTCTGGCGTGGGGACAGATTGAAGGGCCGCTTGCCAACCTTGCCCCATGGGGTGGGCCTGCGCTCATTAGCTTTGCGGTCGTCTGCGTCGCCGCGGGTGTGGTGGGCCTTACGCGCGCACCACGGTTGGCCTGTGCCTTGCTGGCGGTGCCGCTTCTTGCAGGGCTCATCGCAGCGCAAGGCGTGAATCGACCGAACCACACCACAGGCACGGTCACGGTAGCCGCCGTCCAGGGAAACGTCCCGCGGCTGGGCCTTGACTTTGCAGCGCAACGCCGCGCAGTGTTGGATAACCACGTCCGCGTCACTGAGCAGGCAGCCCAGGATGGCGCTGAGCCAGACATCGTCATTTGGCCTGAGAACTCCTCCGACATCAATCCTTTTGCCAACGAGGACGCACGGGCGCTTATCGACGGCGCCGCCCACGACATCGACGCCCCCATCTTGGTCGGAACTCTCACCCGAGATGAGGTCGGCGCGCGCAATACTATGCAGGTATTCAACCCGGATGGCTCGGTGGGGCAACACCACTACAAGAAGTACTTGCAGCCCTTTGGTGAGACGATGCCGATGCGCGATTTCTTTAGGAAGATCACTGATCTGGTAGACCTAGCGGGCGATATGAAGCCCGGTGACGGGTCAGGCGTGGTGACCATGGCCGGGACTGCAGTGGGCGTTGCTACGTGCTATGAGGTCAGCTTTGACCAGGCGTTCCGAACGGCAATCGATAACGGCGCACAGATTCTCACGACGCCGACAAATAACGCCACGTTCAGTGATTCTGACATGACCTACCAGCAGCTGGCCATGAGCCGCCTGCGCGCGATAGAAGCGGACCGAGCCGTGGTTGTGGCCGCCACATCTGGAGTCTCAGCCATCGTGCACCCCGATGGTTCAGTGAGCCAAGACAGCGGTATCTTTGAACCGGCTTATCTCGAAGAGGAACTTCCGCTGCGAGAAGGGCGTACATTTGCGGTGCGTTATGGTTCGCTCCTGCAGTGGCTCATGACTATTATTGGAACGGTCTGCGCGCTGTTTGCGATCTATTCCACCCGCTTGTCCGGACGACGCAGCGCGTCTTAAAGCAGAAACCTAAAGGAGCAAGGAACTAGTGAGCTCGACCCACGAATCTACTCTGGTCATCATCCCCACCTACAACGAGATTGAGAACCTGCCGCTGATCACCGGCCGCGTGCGCAAGGCCACTCCCGAGGTTCACATCCTGATCGTGGACGATAATTCCCCGGATGGCACCGGAGAGGCCGCAGACAAGCTGGCCGCTGAGGATTCTCACCTGCACGTTCTACACCGTGAAGGCAAGGGTGGCCTTCTTGGCGCTTATATCGCCGGCTTCGAGTGGGGACTGGAGAAGGATTACCAGGTTCTGTGCGAAATGGACGCCGACGGCTCCCACGCGCCGGAGCAGCTCCACCTCTTGCTTGAGGAAATCGAGAAGGGCGCAGATCTGGTCATTGGCTCTCGCTACGTACCGGGCGGAGAGACAGTGAACTGGCCTGCCAACCGCGAGCTGCTTTCCCGCTTGGGCAACAAGTACATTTCGGTTGCCCTGGGTGCCGGAATCAATGACATGACTGCTGGCTACCGTGCTTTCCGGCGCGAGCTGCTTGAACACCTCGACTTTGAAGAGCTCTCCAACGCCGGATACATCTTCCAGGTGGACGTTGCCTTCCGCGCCATCAAGGATGGCTTCGATGTCCGCGAGGTTCCGATCACCTTTACCGAGCGCGAGCTTGGCGAATCCAAGCTGGACGGCTCCTTTGTCAAGGATTCCCTGCTCGAAGTAACCAAGTGGGGCGTGGCTCACCGCTCCGAGCAGATCAGCGATTTCACCTCGGAGGTTTCGAAGATCGGCTCCCGCACGGTCAAGGACCTGGAGCTTGGCCCGAAGGTCAACACGGCAAAGAATGCCGTGGCCGACTTTGTTTCCGAAGTCTCCAACCTGGTGAAAGGCACCCTCAAGCGTTAATTTGATGCTCATGGCGCCTCATACACGCGCGTAAGGAATAAGAACCAGCCCGGAAGCCCGTTATGGTTTCCGGGCTTTTGCCGTAGTTACCAGTGCTAGTGCTAATGTCATAAGTAGCACTGTAGCTGGTGCACAGTGATTTACTTCACTGTTTCTCACACTACGGATCGTTCGGCACGTACCTGTCGATGGAGGAGATTTTGCTATGGCAACCGTAACGTTCAAAGATGCATCCCTGACCTACCCGGGAGCAAAGGAACCCACCGTCAAGAAATTCAACCTGGAAATCGCTGATGGCGAGTTCCTCGTCCTCGTCGGTCCTTCCGGCTGTGGTAAATCCACCACACTGCGCATGCTGGCCGGTTTGGAAAACGTTACTGACGGTGCCATTTACATCGGAGACAAGGACGTCACCCACGTTGCACCGCGTGACCGTGACATCGCCATGGTTTTCCAAAACTATGCTCTCTACCCACACATGACCGTGCGCGAGAACATGGGCTTCGCACTGAAGATCGCCGGCAAGTCCCAAGACGAGATCAATAAGCGCGTCGACGAAGCAGCCGCTACCTTGGGCCTGACCGAATTCTTGGAGCGCAAGCCGAAGGCCCTGTCCGGTGGTCAGCGCCAGCGTGTGGCCATGGGCCGCGCCATTGTTCGTAACCCGCAGGTCTTCCTCATGGATGAGCCGCTGTCTAACCTCGATGCCAAGCTGCGTGTTCAGACGCGTACCCAGATTGCAGCCCTGCAGCGCAAGCTTGGAGTTACCACCGTCTACGTCACCCACGACCAGACGGAGGCCTTGACCATGGGTGACCGTATCGCGGTGCTGAAGGATGGCTACCTGCAGCAGGTTGGCGCGCCCCGCGAGCTTTATGACCGCCCCGCCAACGTCTTCGTCGCGGGCTTCATCGGCTCCCCAGCCATGAACTTGGGCACCTTCTCAGTCAAGGATGGTGACGCCACCTCTGGCCACGCTCGCATCAAGCTTTCCCCGGAAACCCTTGCCGCGATGACGCCCGAGGATAATGACCGCATCACCATCGGTTTCCGCCCGGAGGCACTGGAGATCATTCCGGAGGGCGAGTCCACAGATCTTTCCATCCCGATCAAGCTCGACTTCGTGGAGGAACTTGGTTCTGATTCCTTCCTCTACGGCAAGTTGGTGGGCGAGGGCGACCTTGGATCCTCAAGCGAGGACGTCCCCGAGTCCGGCCAAATCGTCGTCCGCGCTGCGCCGAACACCGCGCCGGCTCCGGGCAGCATTTTCCACGCGCGCATCGTGGAGGGTGGCCAGCACAACTTCTCGGCGTCGACCGGCAAGCGCCTTCCTTAAGCCCCCGTGCCGGCTGCCCCGCGGCACGTAATGAATAGGACAGTTTCAGCCATAGTCAGCAGAAAAGGTGGAGTGATTCACCATGAAAGAGTCCATGAGCATCACCTCGTCGACGTACGCGTCGGCACTGCTGACGCTGCCCTGGGACACACCCTTAGAGCAGTGGCCCGATGCTCTCATCGCCGCATTGCCCAGGGGTATTTCCCGGCATATCGTGCGGTTCGTGGGGATCAACCGTGGCATCGTCGCGGTCAAAGAAATTGGTGCGCGTACCGCCCACCACGAGTACAAGATGCTGCGTGAACTGCAGCGCCTTGGCGCCCCTAGTGTGCGCCCCGTAGCCGTGATCACCGGCCGCCATCCGGCAGAGGAAGACTACGGGGAACTCACCGCAGCTTTGGTAACCGAGCACTTGGAGTTCTCCCTGCCCTATCGCGAGATCTTCTCTCGGCACCTCACGGTCGTGGAAGCGGAGAAGCTCATCCGCGCCCTGTCCGTGCTGTTGGTGCGGATGCATCTGCTCAACTTCTACTGGGGCGATGTGTCACTGTCCAACACTCTCTTTCGGCGCGATGCTGAGACCTATTCCGCCTATCTTGTCGATGCCGAGACGGGCGAGTTCCAACCCAACCTCTCCGAATCACGCAGGCTTTACGACGTCGACATTGCCCGCGTCAACATCATCGGCGAACTCATGGACCTACAGGCGGGTGAATGCTTGGATGGGTCTATCGATGTCATTGCACTAGGCAGCCTTGTCGAGAGTTCCTATCTTGAGCTGTGGACAGAACTCACCGCTGAGGAGGCCGTGGATGCCAGTGAGTACTGGCGCGTCTCCGAGAGAATCGACCGCCTCAACCAACTGGGCTTTGATGTAGGGGAGCTCAAGGTAACCAAGGACGATTCTCGGCAGATAGTGCGAATCCGGCCCGTAGTGGTGGATCCGGGTCACTATCGTGGAGAGCTGTTGAGCTTAACTGGACTCAGCGTCGAAGAGCATCAAGCCCAACGCCTTCTGGGCTCCATCCAGGCCTACCAGGCCGTGGAATGTGGGCCTCACGTCGGCCTTACCCAGGCCGCGCACTTGTGGATGACGCATGAGTATGAGCCGACTATCGCTGCCGTGCCCGAAGAGATGCTAGACAAGCTTGAGCCGGCACAAATCTTCCACGAGATAGTCGATCACCGTTGGTTCCTCGCCCAGGAAAGGGGAGAGGCCGTCACGCTCGCGGAGGCCACGGCATCCTATCTGGCGTCTGTACTACCAGCCCGCCGTGCTGAGGCCCGGCTCCTCAACACGCCCCCGGCAGACGAAGACTTGTCATAACCTCTCGCGTGTCCCAACAACGCCCGCAATCTCAAATCCAACCAGACTTTTTCAACTGCTTTTTATATGTTTTTGTAAGTTTTAAGCCCGATTGCCCCATAAATGGGGAGGGTTTCCATGCCTGAATATGGATATGGTCACAATCGGGTGTTTTATGTCCGAATTCTTTTGAATATGTGGAATACCTCACTAAGATGGAGGGCAGGCTAACCAGTTCATAGTCGGACTGCGATCCGCTATGAAGCACTTGGTGGCGCTGGGAAGAAGCCTTCGTTACGGGAGGTCTCCCAGACACAACCGAATACGAGCCGGGTATCTATCCTCGGCCCACCATCCCGCTTTTCATCAAGAAAGATGAGGACCTCATGAAGCGTCTTACTCGCATCGCATCCATCAGCATGGCATCCATGCTCGCCGCCGCAAGTCTCGTCGCGTGCTCAGGCTCCACCGACGAGGAAGGCGATGTTTACTTCCTGAACTTCAAGCCTGAACAGGACGCGGCATACCAGGAAATCGCAAAGGCCTACACTGAAGAAACCGGTGTCAAGGTCAAGGTCGTTACCGCCGCCTCCGGCTCTTATGAGCAGACCCTCAAGGCGGAAATCGGTAAGGATGAAGCCCCGACTCTCTTCCAGGTCAACGGACCTGCTGGCTTCATCACCTGGCAAGACTACATGGCGGATATGTCGGACACTGAGGTAGCTAAGCAGCTCACCGACGACATCCCACCGCTAACCACCGAGGACGGAGAGGTACGCGGCGTCCCGTTCGCCGTCGAAGGCTTCGGCATCATCTACAACGACGAGATCTTCGACAAGTACATCGCCACCTCCGGCGCGAAGATCAAGTCCACGGATGAAATCAAGAGCTACCAAAAGCTCAAGGAAGTCGCCGAGGATATGCAGGCAAAGAAGGACGAGCTCGGTATCGAGGGCGCCTTCGCCTCCACCTCACTGACCTCCGGTGAAGACTGGCGTTGGCAGACCCACTTGGCTAACGCTCCGATCTGGCAGGAGTACCAGGACAAGAACGTCGAGGACACCAACGATATCGAGTTCTCCTACAACAAGGAGTACAAGAATCTCTTCGACCTCTACCTTGATAACTCCACCGTAGAAAAGTCTCTTGCACCTTCTAAGACGGTGTCTGATTCCATGGCTGAGTTTGCGCAGGGTAAGGCCGCCATGGTTCAGAACGGTAACTGGGCATGGTCCCAGATTTCCGAGACCTCTGGCAACGTGGTCAAGGAAGACAAGATCAAGTTCTTGCCCATGTACATGGGTCTGCCAGACGAAGAAAAGTACGGCATCAACGTCGGCACCGAGAACTACTTGGGCGTGAACTCTGAGGCCTCTGAGGTCGACCAGCAAGCCACTAAGGACTTCGTGGATTGGCTGTTTACCTCTGATGCTGGCAAGGAGCACGTGGTGAAGGACCTGGGCTTCATCGCACCGTTCGAAAGCTACACCGCTGAAGACACCCCGAATGATCCCCTTGCTGAGCAGGTCGCGGAAGCTATCGCTAACGAGGATCTGACCACCTACCCGTGGAATTTCCAGTACTTCCCGTCGCAGCAATTCAAGGATGACTTCGGCCAGGCCTTGTCGCAATACGCCTCCGGAACGCTGAAGTGGGAGGACGTCGTCAAGCAGTTCAAGGACAACTGGGCTGCTGAGAAGGAATCCAACTGGGGCTAAATCTTTAAAGTCCCAATCCCCTCGCCAAACGTCTTCCGGCAATGGAGGGCGGGGAGGGGAGTAGGTGGGGATTGTGGCCCACGCCGGTAGCACGTGCGCGACTGGTTCTCCGCATCCTCAGCCTCCTCTCCTCGCCGCCTTCCCGCTAGGACACGTGTGGCACCACCAGAAATTAAGGTTTCACCACCATGCAAGCAACGCTGAAGAAGTACTTCCCAGTCTTTGTCTTGCCCACCCTTCTGGCATTCATGATTGCCTTCTTGGTGCCGTTCATCGTGGGTTTCTTCCTTTCCTTTACGAAGTTCACCACCATCACCAACGCCAAGTGGGTTGGCATCGACAACTACGCCAAAGCTTTCTCCCAACGCGAAGGTTTCGTTTCAGCCTTCGGTTTCACTGTCCTCGTGGTCATTGTCTCCGTGATCACCGTCAATGTCTTCGCCTTCCTCCTGGCGTGGATGCTGACCCGCAAACTTCGCGGTACCAATTTTTTCCGCACAGTCTTCTTCATGCCGAACCTCATCGGCGGCATCGTGCTGGGTTATACCTGGCAGACCATGATCAACGCCGTGCTCTCGCACTATTCCACAACGATTAGTGCGGACTGGAAGTTTGGCTACGCCGGCCTCATCATGCTGCTTAACTGGCAGCTGATCGGCTACATGATGATCATTTATATCGCCGGCCTCCAGAACGTCCCGCCCGAGCTCATCGAGGCTGCCGAGCTCGACGGTGTCAATAAGTGGGAGATGCTGCGCCACGTCACTATTCCGATGGTCATGCCGTCGATTACCATCTGCCTCTTCTTGACTTTGTCGAACTCCTTCAAGCTCTTCGACCAGAACTTGGCGCTGACCAACGGCGCTCCTGGCGGGCAAACTGAGATGGTGGCGCTCAACATCGTCAACACGCTCTTTAACCGTATGAATGTCGAGGGGGTCGGCCAGGCCAAGGCTGTCATCTTCGTCGTCGTTGTGGTCGTCATCGCTTACTTCCAGCTGCGCGCGACCCGCTCCAAGGAAATCGAGGCTTAAGTTATGACTACCAGCACTTCAGCGCAGGCCGTTCCGGCCTCGAAGAAGAAGGATCACCAGCTTCCCTTGGATAATAAGACTCGGATGTCTGGTGGCGCCAAGTTCGTGGTCTACGCCATTCTGGTGTTCTTCACCATCGTCTTCCTTGGGCCGATCCTCTTCATCTTCATCAACTCCTTTAAGTCCAAGTTCGCTATCTCCTCCGATCCTTTCTCGCTTCCCATCGGTGAAACGTGGGTCGGCTTCGAGAACTTCATGGTGGGCTTGACCAAGCAGGGATTCTTGGAAGCGACCTTGTGGTCCTTCATCATCACGATCCTGTCCGTCATCGTCATCGTGTTCTTCTCCGCGATGACCGCCTACTACATCACGCGCGTCAAGACGTGGTGGACAAACCTTCTGTACTACCTCTTCGTGGTCTCCATGATCATCCCCTTCCAGATGGTCATGTTCCCGACGGTCAAGATTGCAGACATGCTTCACCTCAACAACCCGATCGGTATCGTGGTGCTTTACCTCGGTTTCGGTTCCGGTCTGTCGGTGTTCATGTTTGCGGGCTTCGTCAAGTCCATCCCTCTGGATGTCGAGGAAGCCGCGATGATCGACGGTTGTGGGCCGATCCAAAACTACTTCCGTGTGGTGTGGCCCATGCTCAAGCCGACTGCCATTACCGTGGCCATTCTCAACGCCATGTGGGTGTGGAACGACTACCTGCTGCCGTACTTGGTCATCGGTCTGTCCACGCGATACAAGACCATCCCGGTGGTCATCCAGTCCTTCGTTGGCTCCAACGGTAACCGCGATATGGGTGCCATGATGGCCATGCTGGTACTGGCCATCATCCCCATCGTCATCTTCTACTTCTCCACGCAGAAGCACATCATCGAAGGTGTGGCTGCCGGTGCCGTGAAGGGTTAAACCGGTGCGATAGGTTAGAAAACCATGAATCGCATGCTCGGCCCCGAATCGAAGTTCTACGCTGCTCTGAGCCTCTTCGCTGACCTAGTCATCGTGAATGTTCTCTTGGTGATCACGTGCTTTCCCGTGTTCACCGGGGGAATGTCCTTGCGCACCGCCCATGCGGTGACCGGGCAGATGGTCCGGGAGGAAGGTTCTCGCCGCGGCTCAGCCTTCGTTCGGGGCCTTCTGACGCGTCCCGGGGTCAACACCGCATGGTGGTTGATTTGCCTCGCCGTCGCCGCCTTAGCCGCGTATGAATTCGCCATTATTGCCAAGGCAGATCTGGGTTCAATGGGCCTGATACTGCGTGCAGCCTTGATCTCGGGGCTTATCGTATTGGGCTGTGTCAGCGTGTGGTTCTTCCACCTCGATCGCCCGGGACTGAGTTTTAGGCAACGAAGCACGGCCGCCATCACGAAGGCGGTAGCGCACCTACCGCGTACTCTATTGGCGGTATGCCCGGCGGCACTTTTGGTACTATTCCCGTTCTTTTTCCCGGCGCAGTGGGGAGGCTATGTGTTCTTCCTCGCAGTACTGGGCCCGGCCCTGGCGGTCTATCTCGCGGAGCTTGCTCTGCAGTGGCCGGAGCTTAACGCAGCAACGCTTAACGACACCAGCGCATAGCGTGTTAGGGCCCTATAACGACAAATAGGGTAGTGGTTTCCACTTGCGTGGAACCACTACCCTTAGACCGTTCAACAGGCCCGCGACAGGCTTTTTAACCGTCGTTTTCTTCCTGTTCCTTCTGCTCTTTGAGCAGACGGGCAGCCGCGCGGCGGCGCGAGCGCAGGTTTTCGATGCGCTCAGTCAGCAATTCATCGAGCTCCTCAATGGAGCGGCGCTCGCGCAGCATGTCCCAGTGGGTCCGCGGCGGCTTCACCGGCTTGGACTCTACGCCCTCGCCCTCAACAAGGGTGCCGAGCTTACCGTTCTTGCACATCCACTCCTCAGGGATTTCCGCGTCATCGGCGAAGGGCACCTCGTAGATGTCGCCATCATCGGTGCGGTATTTCACCATCTGGCGCGGGGCCAAGTCGTGGTCGCGGTCGGTTTCGTAGCTCACTGCACCCATGCGGCTGCCACGGAGTACGCGATCTGCCATGCAACATCATCCTTTTCAAGCGTTGAGGGAAGGGATCTGGGTCGACCTATATCACCCAAAGTTCTATCATTATAACGAATGGCCCACCGCCTTTGTTCCCACCCTCGGATTAATGGGCTAAGGTGAGTGAGGTGATTGGTACACAGGATCCGCAGCCCGGCAAGCCCTCGCGGCACCGGACCGCAACCTGCCAGTGGTGCGGCACAGAGATCGCGCAAGGCGGGCGGGGAAGGCCACGCAAGTTCTGTTCACCCTCGTGCAAGCAACGAGCCTATGAGCAGCGCCACAACGTGGTCGGGACACCCATTCCTGCGGACGCTGTCATCCTAACTCCAGACAGGGCAGATCGTCTCCGTGACGGTCTCTTTGAGCTTCGGTGCTGTGCCGAAGACGTGGCCACGGCGGCGTCGGAAAGCGCCAGTGCTGAAGAGATGGAACAACTGTGTGCCGAACTGGTCGCACTGGCTCGCAAGCTTGAGGAATTGAGATAGCACATGAAATCTGTATTGGGTAACCGCAAACTGATTGTCAGTATCTTCGTGGTCCTGATTCTGGCCTCGTCAGCGCTGGCCCTTGGACCGCTAGCATTTTCGGTGATCATGGGCCGCGGTGTTAAAACTGAGCCAATCAATGCGGACAAGGTGCATGCAGCCACCACCGACGTCGACGGCGACTGGCACGTAGTCCCGGGGTCGGCTTATAACTACACTTCCGCAGGATTTACCATCGACGAAATTCTGCCGGCGGATAAGCGCACAACGTCTGGCTCCACCAAGCATGTCACCGGCCAGGCCACCATCAAGAGCGGGGTCGTTGAAGAGGCAAGCATCACCGTGGACATGGCGAGCCTGACCACGGACAAGAAGGTGCGCGATCAGAACATGAAGTCGAAGCTCTTCGAGGTGACGAAATACCCAGAGTCGAGCTTCACGTTGACCGAGCCAGCAGATGTCTCTGCTGTGCCTGACGACGGCTCACTGGTCACCATCCCGCTGACTGGCGACCTGACCATCCACGGCGAGACCAAGAACGTGACACAGGACTTCCAGGTGGTCCGCGATGGCGAGACCATTATTTTGGGCGGCAATATTCCGATTAACCGTCTCGATTTCGGCGTCGAAACCCCGGAGATGATCGCCGCGAAGATCTCTGAGGTCGGCGACGTTAACGTTCGCGTTACCCTCGAGAAGTAACGCATCCGGCCAGTCATGAATTATCAGCATCTTATTCCTGTCCTGTGGGTGCGTCTCGTCGTACTCGCAGGGTTCGGCATTTTCATCTGGTTTCAGGGGACGAAGCTCATGGCAACGTTTTCTGTAGTGCTTGTAGCTCTCACCGTGGTGCAGCTGGTGATGGCTTACCGTCGGCGCTAAAACCAGTTCTCCGATGGACTCCCTCTTAAATACAGTGCCATTACGTAACAGTGACTATATTGTGCCCTAAAAGGGGTCGCCCCAAGGGCAGCTGGGGAGGCGCAGATCAGTCCAGATCTAAAGGCGTCACCACGAATATTCCACTTGCACACATGACAACTCTCCGGCCGCCGCATGACGCACGGGAAAGCCGCCCGGAAGGCAGCGAACAAAGAAGTCGCCCAAATGGGCTGAAGGCTTGAACTTCCGGGAAAGCGACGCGGGCAGGACAGGTAACTCGGAGCAAAGCATCAAGGGCTAGTTGAGTACGCGCAACGCACGCATGGCTCCGCCGGCGCCCATGACTCAGCCAAGGGTCGCGCCGTCAAGGCCTGAGCACAGATCCATGCGAGCCCAGCGAGCCCAGCGATAGGAGATGCGAAGTCACGCCTTCCCGCTGCATAAGTTATTGTCCGATAATGTACATTATGTCAGTTAATCGACGTGCCCACTTCCCGCCCAATACAAAAACTTACCCAAGAAAAATTTTTCACCCATTGAGACTTTTATTTCATTGCGTGGAACGGTAGTGTTTCCCTCACAACCAATCGACCTATCGAAATAATCAAGGAGGGCGCCTCTCACATGACCGCCGTCAGCACAACACCGCCAAACGCAGCGGCCCCAGCACAGCAGCTCACCAAACGTGACCGTGTGCGTGTGGCCGTGGCTTCAACTATTGGCACGACCATCGAGTTCTATGACTTCTATATTTATGCCACGGCAGCCGTAGCCGTCTTTCCTTTCCTCTTCTTCCCGAAGACTGAGGATCCGACCGTTGCCCTGCTGCAGTCCTTTGCAACCTTCGGCCTTGCCTTTATCGCTCGACCACTGGGCTCACTGCTCTTTGGGCACTTCGGCGATCGCATCGGCCGCAAAGCCACGCTCGTTGGCGCACTCCTGACGATGGGCATTGCCACCTTTATCATTGGTATCCTGCCTACCTACCAAACCGCAGGCATTATCGCGCCGGCCCTGCTGGCCCTGATGCGCTTCTGCCAAGGTTTGGGCCTGGGCGGCGAATGGTCCGGTGCAGCTTTGCTGGCCTCCGAGACCGCGAAGGAAGGTAAACGAGCTTTTGCCGCCATGTGGCCGCAGTTTGGCGCACCCTTCGGCTTCCTACTGGCCAATGGCTTCTTCCTGACGCTCGTAGCCACCATGGATTACTCGCGCGGCGATACCACCGGCACCTTCATGGAATGGGGCTGGCGCCTGCCCTTCCTCGCCTCTGCTGTGATGGTGCTCATCGGTCTCTACGTCCGCTTGCGCCTGGAAGAAACACCGGTTTTCCAGCAGGCCGTTGATGAAGGCAAGAAGGTCAAGACCCCTATGGTGGAGGCTTTCCGCACAGCATGGAAGCCGATGATCATTGGCACCTTCGTGATGGTCTCTTGCTACACCCTATTCTACCTGGTCACCACCTGGATCCTTTCCTACGGTATTGGCGATAAGACCAAGGAGCTGGGTTTGGGCATCCCCTACCTGGAGTTCCTGGAGATCCAACTGATCTCTATCTTCATGTTCATCATCGGCATTCCGGTGTCCTCCATGCTCTCGGACAAGTACGGACGCAAGCCGATCTTGACCATAACCTCGCTTATCATGATTGCCTTCGGCTTCAGCTTCCCGTACTTCTTGGGCATTGCGCACGCTGACCGCAACTCCGTCCTTGGGTTCCTGGTCGTTGGCATGTTCATCATGGGCCTCATCTTCGGCCCTATGTCCGCCGTTCTCCCAGAGCTCTTCCCCACCAACGTGCGCTACACCGGCTCCGGCATCGCGTACAACGTGTCCTCTATCCTCGGCGCCGCCGTGGCCCCGTTCATCGCAACGTGGCTCGTAAGCACATACAACGTGAGCTACGTGGGCTACTACCTGGTTATCGTTTGCTTCATCTCCCTCATCGCCATCCTCATGATGCAGGAGCTAAAGGATCAGGACCTGTCCCAGGTTTAGGTCTTTAAATACAAACATCTCCCCGACTCTTTCTGGTCTGAAGCACCAAGGTCGGGGAGATTTTTATTGCGGCGTTGCGGGCTCTACTCACGTCACGCTTCACCTGACACCGCCTGCGGGCGCCATTCATGGGTGGTTGTGCCCCACTGCTGCCAAAAGTGCCAACCACCTATCACGAGCCCTTAATCTACTCAGCCTGCCTAGAAACTACGCAGTAACAGCAGCTTCAGCAGCCTTCGCATCTTCCTCGATGGGTTTACGGCGCACGATGGCGGAGAAGAGCGCACCAGTAATATTTGCCCACACCGCGGCGACCACACCCGGAATCGCCGCCTCCGGAGTGAAGAACTGCAGCGCCAATGCCGAGGCCAGACCGGAGTTCTGGGTCGCCACTTCAATTGCCGTGGTGCGTGCCGCTGCCTCGCGCTGGCGAGCAATTTTCGCCAGATAGTAGCCGAAAAGAAATCCGATGAGATTCTGGATAGCCACGCCCACGAATACCACGAGCCCCACGGTCACGAGCTTGTCCTGGGACTTTGACACCACCGCCATGACCACGCCGCCGATGCCAGCGATGGCCACCCACGGCAAGGCCGGCAGAACCTTGTCCACAGCTTTAGTAGCAATCACGCGCAGCAACAGGCCCAGGCCCACCGGAATGAGGACGGTCTGGACCAGCGACCACACCATGCCGGCACCGTCAACCTCTGCGGTTTGTCCCGCCAACCACAGCATGAGCACCGGCGTCATGATCGGCGAGACGAGGGTTGACACCGAAGTCATCGCCACCGACAACGCTACATCGCCCTTAGCCAGGTAGGCCATCACATTGGAGGCAGTACCGCCGGGCACAGACCCGAGGAGGATCAGGCCGACAGTGGCGGCGTCGGAAAGCCCTAGCATTTTCGCCACGAGCACAGCACTCGTCGGCATGATGGCAAATTGACAAATAACGCCCAAGAAGATGGGCAGCGGGCGCTTCGCCACTAGGGCCAGGTCCGGAATAGTCAGGGTAAGGCCCATGGAAAACATGATGACCATGAGCAACTGCGAGGTGTACTGCCCCACCGGTTCAAAGGTACTGGGACTCACAAAGGCGACAATGGCGCAGGCAATAATAACGATGGGAAAGATGTAGACGGCGAGTTTCTCGCCGGTCTCCCCCTCTGTACGCGGGTTCGTCATGGTGTTTCCTTTCCAGAGTATGTCTCACTAGATGAATTGAGTATCCCATATGATGAACCTCACGTACCCGTTTTGGTCCAGATTTACTGTCACGCGATAGATTAGAAATATGTCCAAGCTTTTAAGCCCCGATTCCTCTCGTTTCTCCCGCCCAGCCGGCACCACGAGCCAGGCCGACGCGGTTTCTGCACACTACAAGAACGGCTCCCCCGCCGAGCTGGTGGCGGACATGGAAGCCATCGTTGGTCACGAGAACGTGCACGGACGTCTCAGCGACCTCGTGCGCTTCTCCTCTGATGCCGGCCCTTACCGCTCCATCCCGAACATCGTGGTCTCCCCGCGCAACGCCACGGACCTCGCTGCGCTGATGAAGTACTGCGATACTCACGATCGCCACATGACCTTCCGCGCAGCAGGAACGTCGCTGAACGGCCAGGCCATGGGCGATGACATCCTCGTCGATGTCAAAACCCACTTCGGCGGCATGGAGGTGCGCGAAGAAGGCCGCAAGCTGTGGTCCCGCCCCGGCGTCATCTTGGGCGATGCCCAGGCGGTACTCTCCCGCCACGGCTTCATGCTGGGGCCGGACCCGGGATCCACGTCCGTGTGCACCATCGGTGGCGTGCTGGCCGATAACTCCGGCGGCATGCGCTGCTCTTTAGAGCGCGATAGCTACCACAGCATTGAAGAGCTCATCTTCGTCCTACCTTCGGGCACCATCGTGGATACTTCGCGCGGTGATGAGGTCTTCCGCAAGCAGGAGCCGAAGCTCCACGCCGATCTACTGGCCTTCCGCGACAAGCTGCGCGCTAATACCGAGATGGTGGACTTCCTGCGCACCAAGTTCTCCATCCGCAACACCAATGGTCTTCGTATCGACGCCTTCCTCGACGAGGATGAGCCCGTGCACATCCTCAAGCGCCTGCTCATCGGTTCCGAGGGCATCTTCGGCGCCATCACGGAATCCGTCATCCGCACGGTGAAGCTACCGCGTGTGAAGGCCACGACGTGGGTCGAGCTGCCCAACCTGCGTGATGCCGCAAACTACGTGCACCCCATCATGGAAACCGGCGCGGAAGCCTGCGAACTCCTGGTCGCCCCGGTCATGCGCCGCTCGGCCGAACACTATGCGCATGCGCCGGAATCCTGGCGCAACCTTGATGATGATGCCGCGGCACTCCTCGTCGAGGTGGGCGGCAGCGACGAGGCAGATTTGGACAAGGCCATGGATCGCCTACGCACCGTGCTTGCCGACGCCCCACTACTCCGCCCCCTCGAATTCCTCACCACCGCAGAAGGTATGCGCGGTGCGTGGGAACTGCGCAACGGCCTCTATGGCCTGCTGGGCGCAGACCGCCCGAACGGCACGGCGTACATCACCGAGGATGTCTGCTTCCCGCCCTCTCAGGTTGGCGAAGCCGCAGCAGACCTGTTGGACTTGCAGGCCAAGTATGGCTACCCGGAATCCGTCATGGGGCACGCTGCTTTTGGCAACCTGCACTTCTTCTTCACCCCGCGTTTTGATGTCGAGGAAGAGCGCGAGTCCTATGCCGCGTTCTTGGATGATCTGGCCGAGCTGGTCATTGATAAGTACCAGGGCTCAATGAAGGCCGAGCACGGCACCGGCGTAAACATGGCTCCCTTCCTGGAGCACGAGTGGGGCACAGAGGCCTTCGAGCTGTTCTGGGAAGTCAAGAACATGATCGATCCCAAGGGCATCCTGGCGCCGAACGTGAAGCTTACACGCGACCAAACCATCCACCTGCGCAACTTCAAGTCCTTCCCGAAGGTCGAGAATGAAATCAACCCGTGTGTGGTGTGCGGCTTCTGCGAGCCTGTCTGCCCCTCGCGCCACGCCACGGTGACCCCACGCCAGCGCATCGTGCTGCGCCGCGAGATGGCCCGGCAGCAAGAAGGCTCGGAGGTGCTGGCGCAGCTACAGAAGGAGTACCAGTACGACGCAGTCGACATGTGCGCCGCAGACGGCACCTGTTCTATCCCCTGCCCGATTAGCATCGATACAGGTGCGGTCATGAAGCAGCTGCGCGCGCAACAGGCTACCCCGGCCCGCGAGAAGGTGGCACTGACGACGGCGCAGCGCTGGGAACTGGTGGAAAAGCTTGCCCGCGCTGGCATCATCTCCGCCAACAAGATTCCCCACAAGCCCCTCGAGCTGGGCGCCAACATGGCTCGCAACGTGGTAGCTCCCGACTTGCTGCCCACCGTCCCGGGGCCGCTTCCGAAGGCCGCATCGCGTCTGCCGGAAACCCCGCGCGAGGGCGCTGGCGCACTCTACTTCCCTGCCTGCATCAACCGCATCTTCGGCCGCCCAGCCGGCGCGGCCAAGGATTCAGTCGACCTCCCGCGCGCCATCGTGGAACTAGGACGCCGCGCTGGCCAGCCAGTGTGGATTCCGGAGGACGTCGCGGGCGATTGCTGTGGTACACCGTGGTCGTCCAAGGGCTACAAGGAAGGATTTGAGTACCAGGCTCAAAAGATCGTGCGCGACCTCTGGCATTGGTCGGAGCACGGCCAGCTGCCCATCGTGGTCGATGCTGCCAGCTGCACCCACGGGTTGCTAGATTCCGTTCCTGAGGTGCTCTCCCCTGCTGACCGCAAGCTTTGGGAGGATCTGCGCATCCTCGATGTCGTGGAATGGCTGCGCGATGAAATCGCCCCACACCTGCCCATCGTGAAAAACATGGGCAGCATCGCCGTACACCCAACCTGCTCGACTGACCACATGGGCATGAGCCAAGCGCTCGTTGACCTGGCAAACCTCTGCGGCTCTGCCAAAGTCCCGGAGGGCGCGATGTGCTGTGGCTCCGCCGGTGACCGTGTCATGCTGCACCCGGAGCTCGTCGAGTCCGCCACACGCGAGGAGCGCGTTTCTCTCGACACGGAACACTTCGACGCCTTCGTCTCCGATAACCGCACCTGCGAGATGGGCCTGGAGATGATCTCCGGACGGACCTATGAATCAATCGCAGTGCTGTTGGAACGGGCCTCCCGTCCGGTCGTCACGCCCTAGAAGAGGTGACGCTTAACGGCGGCCTCCGCGGTTGCGGTGGGTCGCCACCACGTGCACCGCATCCAGCATCCCTAAGGTGAGCAGCGCCTCGCGGAGAGCAAACTGGAACGTCCAAAGGCGGCGGAAAACCTGGTCGAAGCCCGCTGCCGCAGCTTCGCGGTGCCGCCCGTCGAAGAAGCTGCGCTGGTAACGAAGCGTTTCCAGGTAGTGGGTTCCGGTGTGGGTCTGAGCGATGATGCGCAGGTTGGAGCGCCTATCGAAGAGTCGGTGGGTCTCCTCCAGCGTCGGGTAATCCAAACCAGGCCATATATAAGCTCGCAGAACCTGAATCGCGGACTGGGCGGCCGGAGTCATCGCCTCGGTAGCAAAGAGCGATCCCATGGCCACTCGCCCACCGTTGACCAGCGAGCGATCCAGCATCTGCACATAGCGCCGACGCTCGGGAGACGATAGCGTCTCTAGCTTCTCCACGCTCACTATCGCGTCATAGCGCCCGCGCCACTGCTTCGGATTGGGCAACGCTGTTTCGATGCCCTGCACATGGACAGAACCAGCGGCTCCCTCAAGGAGTAGTTGTTCGTCGAACAGCGCCTGCTGCTCAGCATCCCCCGTAAGGACGTCAACGGTGGCGCGCCGGGCAACGGCTTGAATTGCTACCTGCAGACCAGTCGCCGGATAAACCAGAAGATGTGTGCCGGCGCCGGTGCGGGTGGCGTCGAGAAGCCACTGTGCAGCGCGGCGCTGCGCATCGCCCAAGTCCTCACGGTCGGTGTGCGTCGGCTCGGTCACACTTGTCACATCGACGAAGTGCTCTTTGGGTTCTTTGCTCCCCACCCGCGCACTATAGCTGCGCACCGCTTCACGCACCGTTGTGGGAACGCCGCTAGCAAAGATGCCGCCCGAATGGCTGAGGGAATCACCCGCATACAGTTTCACCACATCAAGAGGCAGCTCGCCCGGGCTCGAAGTCTCCACCGCAAGCTCTTTCGCCTTCGGCCAGTAGCCCACCCCCAGCAGCCGCAGGAGAACTTTGACCAAACGATCGGAATCGGGCGTCGTCCACTCCCCTGCCATATAAGACTCGGCTAAGCCCAGCCAGCCTGAATCGGCGATGCGGGAGAAGAGGGCGTCGTGAAGCACGGCTAGATCTGGGTCCTCGCCGTCCAACTCGACCCCAGCTTTGGAACACGCCTGCGCAAATTCCGCCTCCGACCGGTCGCTTTTGAAACGCAGCAGGCGTGAAGAAGGGACGGTGGCCACGCCCGGCCACGCCGCAGCGTCAATCGAAGCCAAGTGGGAATACACGCTCTAGCCAGCCTTCCTCATCGCACACACGTATTTTCTTAGACTAAAACGGGCGAGCCACGAAAAGGTGGAGGCGCGGCCTAAAAAGCCAGTTAATAACCCATAAAGTATGCATGTACCGCTAGAAAGGTTTAGACTAACTCGGGTAAAATAATCTAGCTTTCTTAAGGAAGGTATTCAATCACCATGGCGCACACCCCCTACCGTCCTAGTAACGGCCGCCACCACGTCGTTGTTATCGGTGCCGGCTTCGGCGGCATCAACGCCGTTAAGAAGCTCAAGGACGCGGATGTTGAGATCACCCTGATCGACAAGAAGAACCACCACCTCTTCCAGCCGATGCTTTACCAGGTCGCCACCGGCGTCATCTCCGCCGGTGAGATCGCCCCGTCCACGCGTCAGATCCTGCGCCACCAGGACAACGTCAACTTCGTCAACGGTGAGGTTACCGACGTCAACATCAAGGATCAGACCGTCACCGCCGAGCTCGACGGCGCGGTTCGCACCTACGGCTACGACTCCCTCATCGTCGCCGCCGGCGCTGGTCAGTCCTACTTCGGCAACGACCACTTTGCCGAGCACGCACCGGGCATGAAAACGCTTGACGACGCCTTCGAGATCCGCTCCCGCATCATCTCCGCCTTCGAGAAGGCTGAGTTGGAAGAAGATCCTGCCAAGCGTGAGAAGCTGCTGACCTTCGTCATCGTCGGCGCTGGCCCGACTGGTGTTGAGCTCACCGGCCAGATTGCTGAGCTGGCACAGCGTACGTTTGCTGGCGAATACTCCAACTTCGGTTCTTCCTCCGCCAAGATTTACCTGCTGGATGGTGCCCCGCAGGTCCTTCCGCCGTTTGGCAAGCGCCTCGGCCGCAAGGCTCAGCGCACCCTGGAGAAGCTGGGCGTTGACGTGCGCCTCAACGCCATGGTCACCGACGT
Organism: Corynebacterium sp. UMB6689; assembly: GCF_030215295.1. NCBI lineage: Bacteria > Bacillati > Actinomycetota > Actinomycetes > Mycobacteriales > Corynebacteriaceae > Corynebacterium > Corynebacterium sp. UMB6689. The sequence goes on from NZ_JASOLS010000014.1 coordinate 66,133, forward strand.
CACCGCTGACGCCGTCACCTACAAGAACATGAAGACTGAGGAAGAGGTCAGCATCGAGGCCGCGACCAAGATCTGGTCCGCAGGTGTCGCTGCTTCCCCGTTGGGCAAGCTTATCGCTGACCAGGCAGGTGTGGAGGCGGACCGTGCCGGCCGTGTCTCTGTCAACGAGGACCTCACGGTTGGTGAGTACAAGAATGTCTACATCGTCGGCGACATGATTTCCCTCAACCGCCTTCCGGGTGTGGCCCAGGTGGCCATCCAAGGTGGCAACCACGTGGGCAAGCTCATCGAGGCCAAGATTGATGAAGAGTCCACCGCTAACGAGGCCGAGCCGTTTGAGTACTTCGACAAGGGCTCCATGGCCGTCATTTCCCGCTTCAACGCAGTGGTCAAGCTGGGCAAGACTGAGTTCGCTGGTTTCCCGGCTTGGATTTCCTGGCTTGGTCTGCACATCTTCTACATCGTTGGCTTCCGCAGCCGCACCCTCGTTGCGCTGCACTGGCTGCTCAACGCCTTCTCGCGCGACCGCGGCAATCTGGAGATCACCCAGCAGCAGCGCGTTGCTCGCAACGTGATTGACCGCGACCTCCACTAGGTCTTACGCGTCTTTTAAGGAGAGAGGATATATCCTCTCTCCTTTCTCTTTGGCCATGTACGGTAGAGGGAAGAACAGCCTAGCTTAAGGAGAAAACCGTGAGCCAACCTGCGCTGCCTCGTGTCCTCAGCATTGCCGGCACCGATCCCACGGGCGGCGCTGGTATTCACGCCGACCTCAAGTCTTTTGAGGCCGCTGGGGCCTACGGCATGGCCGTGGTGACCGCCCTGGTGGCGCAGAATACGCAGGGCGTGCGCGCTATCCACACCCCACCGGTGGACTTTCTGCGCGAACAGCTGGAAAGTGTCAAGGACGACGTGACTATCGACGCCGTCAAGATCGGCATGCTGGGCTCTGTTGCCATTACCGAAGCGGTGAGCGACTTCATTACTTCCCTCCCCGCGGGTGTGACCGTGGCCTGCGATCCGGTCATGGTCGCCTCCAGCGGTGACCGCCTGCTCGAGCCGGAGGCGGAACGCGCAGTACGTGAGCTGGCTTGCCGCGCGACAGTGGTCACCCCCAACCTGCCGGAGCTTGCAGTCCTCGCGGGCGTAGCAGAACCGCGCACCTTTGATGATGCTCTTTCTGTTGCAACCAAGTGGGCCCACGAGAACGACACGTGGGTCGTAGTCAAAGGCGGGCACCTCGATGGTGCCCAGGCCGATAACGCGACCGTAAGCCCTTCCGGCGAAATCACGCGCGTGCCCTGCCCGCGGATTGATACGAAGAACACGCACGGCACCGGCTGCTCTCTGTCCTCTGCCCTAGCGGCGCGTTTGGGCGCGGGCCATTCCCTCGACGAGGCACTGGTATGGGCAACTGAATGGCTCCACGAGGCGATCGTGCATGCGGATGCGCTCCACGTCGGGCACGGACACGGCCCTGTTGACCACGGCCACCGGCTCCGGCGCCTCGCCGCGGAGGCACAAAGTTAGCCCAGCAGATCGGCGCCTGGGCGGGTAAGCACGGCCACCATGAAGGTGGAATTCTCCTTAAAGACCTTCATGTCCCAGGATGCAAAGATGAAATCGACCCGATAACCCAGTGAGCGAGCGAGGTCGAGGAAGTCCTCAAAGCCCCAGCCGCGGCCCTCGCCAAAACCGACGACGAAGCGGCCGCCGGGGCGTAGCGCGTTAAACACATTGCGCAAGGCCGCCTCACGCCCTTCGGTAGCAATGAAAGTCATGACGTTGCCCGCAGCCACGGCGATGTCGAAGTTATTCTCGGGGATTTCCTCCTCGGAAAGATCACCTACCTCCCAGCGGGCCTCCGGATAATCGTTGACCGCATGTTCGATCAAGATGGGATCGACGTCCACGCCCACGACGGTATGCCCGCGTTTTACCAACTCACCGCCAAGACGTCCGGAACCGCAGCCGGCGTCGAGAACGCGGGAGTGGCGTTCACTCATGGCGTCGATAAGCCGGGCTTCCCCATCGATATCCTTGCCCTGGGCCCGTAGCGTCTTCCATTTCCGTGCAAAGTTGTGGGAATGGGCGGGATTCGCTGCAGTTACTTCTTTCCAGGTAGGCATGACAACGAGTATAGGCCTTTAGAGGTGTAAGATTTAGCCGCTCTTATAAAACGCCTATACGAAGCGAAGGAGGCTGAGACACGATGCCATCTGTACCGTCACCATTCAAGCCACGCAAGAAAAACACTTCGGACAATAATTCGCCGAGTTTTTCTGTGCCTGTCGAGCGCGCCATTGAGCACTGCCGAGTGTTCATCGACGGCGAGGCACTGCCCGGTGAGTTCACCCCGCACAGCGCGCTGCAAACCGTGGAAGAATACGGCCGCGGCTTCGTGTGGGTAGGCCTGCATGAGCCCTTAGAGTCCCAGATGACGAAGGTGGCGGCTGAGTTCCGCATCCACGAACTCATCGTTGAAGACACGGTCCAGGCCCACCAGCGCCCGAAATTAGAGCGCTACGATGACCAGCTTTTTGTGGTGGCACGGTCGGTGAACTACCGTGACCACGACGAAGTGGCCGACAAGCGCCAGATCATTTCCACGGGTGAAATCCAAATGATCATCGGGGATACGTTCATCATCACGGTGCGCCACTCTGCCAAGTTGCCCAACTTAGCCTACGTGATTCAGGATGAACAGGACCTAGTTGAGCAGGGCCCCATATCGCTCGCGTGGAAGATTCTGGACATGATGGTGGACCGCTATTCGGAGATCTGCCGCCTCATCGCCATCGAGGTCGACGAACTAGAAGAAGAAATCTTCACCCCGAATTCGCTGCCCAACATTGACCGTATCTACATGTTTAAGCGTGAGATTCTGGAGATGAAGCACGCCATCGTGCCGCTTTCCCCGGCATTGCGCGCGATGGTCGCAGACCACAAGGATCTTATTCCGAAGACGATTCGCTCCTATATCCGGGACGTCAATGACCACCAACTTGTGGTCCAAGACCACGTGGCGGGCTTCGACGAGCGCTTGACCTCGCTTATCGACGCCTCCGTGGCCAAAATCAGCATGCAACAGAACTCCGACATGCGCACGATCTCCGCGGTGGTTGGCATGTGGGCCGCGCCAACGCTCGTGGCGGGTATCTACGGTATGAACTTTGATGTCATGCCGGAGCTGCATTTTCCCTGGGGCTATTACGGCGCAATCGGCCTCATGGTGTTAGTTGTGGCCGGAATGTGGTGGTGGTTCCGCCGCAACAACTGGCTCTAAAGGAACTACTGCACCACCATGGTGCGCAGCGTAGAAGCAGCGAGGAGCACATCGCCCTGGCTGATTTTAACCTCCCACAGCTGCGTGCGGCGCCCCTTGTACAAGGGCGTAGCGACGGCGGTGACGGTGCCTTCGGCTACCGGCTTGAGGAAGTCGGTGTTGTTGTTAACACCGACGACAGGCTTGCCCGCGAGAATGAGGCTGCCGACAGATGCAGTGGACTCCGTAATCGTGCAGAAAAGCCCGCCATTCGCCACGCCCCACGGCTGGTGGTGGTCTGGAACGACGTCGACCTCGGAGCGAATCTCATCAGCCGAGATGTGTGTGAAGCGCAGTCCGATGAGCCCGGCAAGCCCCTGTGGGTGAGAGTTGATGAGGTCAAGTTCCTCGGCGTTGAGCGGCCGTGTTTGGGATACCGCGACAAACTTTTCAAAGATTTCAGAGTGTTTCATGCCACACCAGGTTAGTGGATATCGGTGACGTAGGATGGTGGACATGACTCAAACTGCTGAAAAGACAGATCTCGCTCAGATTGGCGTTGTGGGCCTCGCTGTAATGGGCTCCAACCTCGCGCGTAACTTTGCCCGAAACGGAAATACCGTCGCGGTCTACAACCGCAGTCCGGAAAAGACCCGCGCGCTCATCAGTGAGCACGGTGATGAAGGTACCTTCATCCCGTCCGAAACTGTCGAAGATTTCGTTGCCTCCCTCGAGCGCCCCCGCAAGGCAATCATCATGGTGCAGGCTGGCGCGGCTACCGACGCCGTCATCAATCAGCTCACCGAGGCGATGGATGAGGGCGACATTATTATTGATGGCGGCAACGCCTTATTCACGGACACCATTCGCCGTGAGAAGGAGGTGGCGGCTAAGGGCCGTCACTTTGTCGGCGCGGGAATTTCCGGTGGTGAAGAAGGCGCGCTCAATGGCCCGTCCATCATGCCTGGCGGCCCAGCAGAGTCTTGGGAGACCCTGGGCCCAATCCTTGAATCGATCGCAGCAGAAGTGGACGGAACGCCATGTGTGACCCACATTGGACCGGATGGCGCGGGTCACTTTGTCAAGATGGTGCACAACGGCATCGAATACGCCGACATGCAGGTTATCGGTGAGGCATACCAGCTGCTTCGTTATGGTGCAGGCATGGAACCAGCTGAAATCGCTGAGGTTTTCCGCGAGTGGAACGCCGGCGACCTGGACTCCTACCTCATTGAGATCACCGCCGAAGTGCTGGCACAAAAGGATCCGGAGACAGGTGCCCCGCTTGTCGACGTCATCGTGGACGCCGCCGGCCAGAAGGGCACCGGCCGTTGGACCGCCATTAATGGCCTCGAGCTGGGCGTGCCGATCACTGGCATTGCGGAATCGGTGTTCGCGCGTGCGCTCTCCTCTGCCACCGCTCAGCGTGCAGCTGCCCAGGAGGGCCAGCTGCCCTCCGGAACCATTACCGAGCTCAACGTAGATAAGGCCGAGTTCGTCGAAGACGTTCGCCGTGCACTGTATGCCGCAAAGCTCATTGCCTACTCTCAGGGCTTCGATGAGATCAAGGCTGGCTCCGAGGAGTTCGGCTGGAACGTGGACCCACGTGACTTGGCTACAATCTGGCGCGGTGGTTGCATCATTCGTGCGAAGTTCCTCGACCGCATCCGTGAGGCCTACGACAACAATGCCGACCTGCCTGCCTTGATTTTGGACCCGTATTTCAAGGGCGAGCTGGAGAACCTCATCGACCCGTGGCGCCGCGTCGTCGTTGCTGCAACGCAGCTGGGCCTGCCGGTTCCGGTCTTTGCCTCTTCCCTCTCCTACTACGACAGCTTGCGAGCCGAGCGCCTCCCTGCTGCTCTAATCCAGGGCCAGCGCGATTTCTTCGGCGCCCACACCTTCAAGCGTGTGGACCGGGACGGCACATTCCACATCGAATGGTCAGGTGACCGCTCCCTGACCGAAATGTAGCCGCCAAGCCCCTCCCCCGAGGGGCTTTTCTTATATCTGTTCCGCCGAACGTATTCTCCCTTCTCCGGCTGCGCCCCTCACCGTTCCTGCGGAGCGCTCCTAGGCGCCACACGCCGCCGTTCCCGCCATGGCTCACATCCTCTCGCCCGCAGCCACCGTTCACCCAGCCTCCCCCTGTCCGCAGCCACCGTTCACCCAGTTAATCCCGTCCCCTACCCTTTGTCAGCATTAGCCCCGCCTGTGGCCAACCTTCCTCCCGTTACCCGTGACGCACCCTTCTATCCAGGAATTTTCTTCCTCCGGTTGCGGGGTTGCTGGTGCTGTTTTAGTCTCTGTGCTCATGGGGGATATCGAAACCTACCTCCGC
>NZ_JASOLS010000150.1:0-284 GCF_030215295.1 Corynebacterium sp. UMB6689
CTTACGGATTAATTCTTTTTGAACAACTGGCACCATCTCAGTTGGAATTTCTACCCCTAGGTCACCACGGGCAACCATTAAACCATCAGAACCTAGCAAAATCCCGTCAATATTATCTACCCCTTCTTGGGTTTCAATTTTAGGGATAATTTGAACTGTTTCATTACCGGTTTCTTCTAAAATTTCGCGAATTTCTAAGACATCTTCTGGCTTACGAACAAAGGAAGCAGCGATAATGTCAATTCCATTTTCTAGACCAAAACGAATGTCGGCTTCATCTTTTT
>NZ_JASOLS010000151.1:0-282 GCF_030215295.1 Corynebacterium sp. UMB6689
TGGTGGACTTGGCAGTAATCGGCTGGTTTGTTGCAGCCTGGTCTTGAGCAGGTGTGGAATTCCGCGTGCAGGCTAAGACGTTGGTTGAGGTTTGCTCCACGTTTTAGCCGCCAGGTGTTGATGGGCCCGTCAATGGGGTGGACGATGGTGGCGTAGCCTATTTCGGCGAATTTGTGGGTGAGAAACTCTGCGCCTGTCATGCGCCCGCCGTTAGTCAGGTTGAGCTCGATCTCATCACCCTCGCCGTTGATGATCTGGTCCAACTCATTTAATGTGACGATG
>NZ_JASOLS010000152.1:0-282 GCF_030215295.1 Corynebacterium sp. UMB6689
AGCAGCCTATCAACATAGGCACCAAAATACTAGCACTTGTTAGTATCAATAGTTTTTTATCAATCTTCATTAGTCTTATCTCCTTTCAATTCAGCTAACCAAACTACAATTTCTTCCAAGACTGAAGTATTGAGTTCATAATAGATATAATTTTTCTGGCGCGTCTCCAAAATCAAATCTGCTTTTTTTAAAATATTAAGATGGTGCGAAATGGTAGCTCCCGTCAGCTCAAAATGTTCCGCTATTTCCCCAGCAGACAGACTGCCCATTTTTAACAAATCT
>NZ_JASOLS010000153.1:0-282 GCF_030215295.1 Corynebacterium sp. UMB6689
AAAGTTTATTATGACACTACCTTGCCAGCCGATAAGCGTATTCTTGGCATTGAAATCAAAAATCCTGAAACAGGAAAATACGAAAAATTAAATCTCGCAAAAACTTACTATCTTACAACCAACGATTTCTTGGCTGCAGGTGGTGATGGTTATAGTATGTTGGGCGGGGCTCGCGAAGAAGGTCCTTCAATGGATTTGGCTTTTGCGGACTATTTAGCAAAAACAGACTTAACAGCTTATGCGGTTGTCAATCCTAATTCACGAACTATCTCAATCTCAACT
>NZ_JASOLS010000154.1:0-281 GCF_030215295.1 Corynebacterium sp. UMB6689
TATATCCAGCGAATTGACGGCTTGATATTTACCGGAGGTCAGGATGTTCACCCCTTGATGTATGGTGAAGACCCAGCTCCCCGCTTAAATGATATCTACCCGAAAAGAGATTACTGGGAAAGAGCCCTCTTTGAAGCAGCACTCAAGTACCAAGTACCCATCCTTGCCGTTTGTCGGGGCTTCCAACTGATTAATATTTTACTGGGAGGAACAGTTTACCAAGACCTCTCCTATTATCCAGTCAAAGACCGCCCGGCTATCCAACACGTACAAAAACATAG
>NZ_JASOLS010000155.1:0-281 GCF_030215295.1 Corynebacterium sp. UMB6689
CTTTGTATAACGCTGCGGTGCATATGTTGGTGGTGGCATGGCAACGCGAACACGGGTTAATCACGGATGCAGTCGTGGCGCAAGTGTTAGCCGGATTCAAGCAAAATGTACCTGCTGAAGCTGACGATCAATTGGTCATCTACCGAATTTTATCGTTACTTGACCTGTTAGGCTTTTTAGATGGCAAGCTGCCCGCTGATTTGGCAGCTGCCTACCCGCAAGCATTGCCTTACGCTCAAGAACTTTTTCAGTTGATTAACGAGCAGAAACTCGATTCGCCG
>NZ_JASOLS010000156.1:0-281 GCF_030215295.1 Corynebacterium sp. UMB6689
CTTTGCCAGTCAGATCCAGGGCAAGAGCGACCATGAAAAGGTTCGTCTCATCCATGATGCCATTATTGACAAGGCCCACTACCACCTAGGTGAGGGCAATGAAGTCCAAGGCGTCTCGATTTATTCGCCGGCCTGCATCCTCTCCCAAGGCACTGGGGTTTGCCAGGCTTATGCTGGTCTCTTCCAGATTATGTGTGAAGAGAGTGGGGTCAAGTCACTGGCTCGTACCGGCATTGCCTATCAACACGCCGACAAGAACCAGCCCATCGACCACGCCTGGA
>NZ_JASOLS010000157.1:0-280 GCF_030215295.1 Corynebacterium sp. UMB6689
CCGCCTGACAAGTCAGCTGGATACTTATTTAATAAGTGGTCCACTCCCAATTCCTGGAATAGATCTTGGGCATAGGCTGCTTGACTGTGGCCTTGGATTTTATCGACTAAGCGTAATTGATCTTTAACCGTTAAATAGGGAATTAAGTTAGAAGCTTGTAAGATAAAGCCAATTTCTTGGAAACGGCGCTTAGCTCTGTCTTTTTCCTTTAAACTGGAAAAGGCTTGGCCCTTGACCCTAATCTCACCCTGACTTGGACTTTGTAAACCGCCACTCAGGG
>NZ_JASOLS010000158.1:0-280 GCF_030215295.1 Corynebacterium sp. UMB6689
CATCTTCTGCGTTTGCAGTTTCAAATACAATGCTGATGTAATCAATCTTAACGGATAAATTTTCGTGTGTTGCGATACTTCATTACTCCTTTCGTATGCCCCGATTTTTTGCGGGGTATAAATTGCATTTTTTCCTTTATTTATCACAGTTTCTAGGTACTATGACATGTATACGCAGGGCGGTGTTACATATACGCCCTTTACGAACGCCTAAAGGCGTTCCCTTTCTTCCTGTGTCTGCCCCGTTCTTAACGCTCACGAGCCTTGTAAGGCTCGTGGC
>NZ_JASOLS010000159.1:0-279 GCF_030215295.1 Corynebacterium sp. UMB6689
GGGATTGTAGACATGATTGTAAACGACGTCCATGATAACACTGATGTCGGCTTGATGATAAGCAGCGATTGCTCCTTGCAATTCAACGATTCTTGTATAAGGATCATGTGGATTCGTTGCAAAACTACCGTCAGGAAGATTGTATTGCATAGGGTCGTAGCCCCAGTTATACACGAGTTCTGGATGGTTTTCATCAACACTGCCAAAATCATACACTGGCATGAGTTGGATATGAGTAACACCCAGTTGTTTGACATAATCCATTCCCAAAGTGTGTTC